>CAYWFU010000001.1:0-38207 GCA_964457585.1 uncultured bacterium
GTAGCATCAAATGGTCCTGTCCGAATTAATTTATGATTTACCAAATGTTGCACCAGACTTGTATATATGGATGCAATCAATTCAGCAATGCTCACAAAACGCCGCCGAATAATTTGATTCCCAACATGATGTATGAGAGCTTGCATTTTAGGATGTCTTCCGCTGTCATCAGCACCTTTGATAAAAACAAATCGTGTTTTATTAAACTGTGTCGCTAAATCAAATTCCTTATGCGTTGCAGATATTCCTTTTTTATCTTCAATGCCATACTGCTCTCCAAATATTCCAATATAAATATCACTTTTATTTATCTCTTCAGAATAAACCTCATAAGTACGACGGTTATCTGCAGGAATATCTTCAAATAAAAACACATCAAAAAAACGACTTAATAAAACATCGCCCTGTATATAATTTTTCAAAGCGCGTCGTTCTTTACTAAATTCCTTTTGAACACTACTTATAAATATTTGCTTTTTTAACATAATATTCCTCATTAGAAAAAATATCTTAAAAATCTTTCATCCAATAAAAAAATATTTTAAATTTTATCTCCAATTAATACTCTAATCCAGTTAACTAATCTAAAGTATTACAAATAGAATCTCTATCGGTTAGTTTCATTTATAACTTCCTTTGTTAGCTTATATTTATTTCCCACGGATAAAAACTATTTTTATTCTCTTTTTCGCCTCGCAGACCAACCACTTTGTAGTTTTGAATTTTATATTTTTCAATAAAAAAATTTATTGCGTTTGATTGGAAACGTGCAAAATTCAATTTAGTTTCAATGGGTGTGATTGCGATACCTTTATTAACAATAAAATCTATCTCTTTTTTATCAATTGTTCTCCAATAAAATACTTTTTCTATCCCATATTTTTTTACCAATTCATTAAAAACACTTGTTTCAAAAACCTGACCTAAAATTTGTTTTGGCAATTCTTTTAGCCACAACATCTGCATTAATCCTGTATCATAAAAAAAGATTTTTGGGGTTTTTGATAATTCCGACCGAATATTTCCTTTATAAGGACGAATTAAACGAATAATGTAAGTTTGTTCTAAAAGAAAAAGGTAACGCTCCACTGTTAATTTTGATAATTTGATAGTATTTGATATTTCCATAACATTTAACAATTGTCCGCTCTGTGAAGCTAATATTTCCAAAAGGTGATTAAACTTATTAACATCTTTAATCTCTGCTAAATCCCTAATATCCTTCTTGATGTAAGTATCAATTATCTGCTGTAAATATTTCTCTTTTTTTTCTATATCATCATTCAAAACAATTTTGGGATAACCCCCAAATAAAATATATTCTTCATAAAAAGAAACTAATTCTTTTTGTTTTTTCTCTGTATATATATGTTCGCTTTCAAAATGATAATTTTTAAAATACAAAAATTCTTCAAAAGAAAGATTAAATATATTAAAATCGACTGTTCTGCCAACTAAGGAGTCTTTAAATTTACTTTTAATTTCAAAACTGGAAGAACCTGAAACAATCAGCTTAATTTGCTGATAATGATCTGCTATTAACTTTAAAAAAGACGACGGATTTGCTAAATATTGAATTTCATCAATAAAGATAAATATTTTTTTGTCTTTTAATAAATTCTCATCCAAAACATAACCTTCTTCTTTTAGATGTTTTATAAATTCATCAACTCCAGCATCCAAAATTCGCACATATCGAGAATCTTCAAGATCTATGTAATGAGTAATTTCCTTTTGCCCATCAAGTAAGCCTCTTAAATAATTTAATATAGATGTTTTACCAACCTGCCTTGCTCCATGTAAAACAATAATATCATTAGTATAAAGATACTTCTTTATTTCTTCTATAATATGACGCTTATAAATAGTTTGAGCCATATATAATTTCCTTTTATATATACTTTATATTAAATAAATAGTAATGTCAAGTATACTTTTTATTCTATAAAATTCAATAAATGTCTTATATGAAAATCTAAAAGTACTAACTAACTGTGCTAATAAAAATTAAAATACTACTCCTATTGTAAGTCGTGTTGTTACTGAATTATTTGAAAATGTATATTCTGTATCAGATTTACCTAAATAGGAATAAACATTAAATCCTACGCTGAAATCATTAATATCCTTATAACTGACTCCTGTTGTAAGAATGCTGGAATTATCATTTAAATTATTTATCAGATTAACTGATAAGCTCATATCGCTTATGATAAATTTGTTTATGGTTGTAAATAAAGCAGCATAATATCTTGATAAATTGTTTTGTTCATATAAATCATTATTTAATAAAAAATCCTTCTTGCTGCCGCTGATTTTACCTGTTTTATCCGGACTGCTAAAAAGATATATTGATTTATCCTTAAAAATATTTTCTGTCATACCTGTATGATTGTAATAAAATTCTGTATTTACAGAAATTCTGTCATTTACTTCCATAAAATCAAATTGCTTACCAAAATCAATACTTATGCGGGGCATCCATTTATCTTTTTCTTTATAAACAGATAAAACCCCATTTTCTTCTTTTAAATATTCATAATTATCACCATCAGAAAAAGCTGCCTCCCCAACTGTGTCTATACCAAATATGCGTGTTGAAAAATCATAGGAATAGACTGGAGAAAATCCTTTCTTATTAAATCCGGAAAAAGCCATTTCTGTTTCACCAACAATAAACTCATATTTACCTGCAAAACCTAATTCATCATTATATTTGACGTTTTTCGTATCGATAAAAGTATAAATATTTTGTTTTGTTCCAAATGGTATATGTGTCTTAAGCCCATATGTACCTTCACGAAATCCTAATTTTTGTATAAATGATTTTTTTTCAATATTAATTACATCTGATGGATTCCACAGATAGCATCTTCCCCATTGAAGCACCTGTTTACCTGTCTTGAAGTAAACCGCATTTTTAATATTAAAATCAATAAATGTTTCTTTTAATGAAAGTAAATAATCTAAATCTTTACCTGTACCCTGAGAATTATTTAAAAGTTCTATATTAGCAAAATATTTTGTACCTTTTTTTAAACGCGCATCAAGAAAAAAATTAGCTAATATTGCAGATGATATAGTATTATCATCAATATCGCTGCCGCGCTTATCTGTATAAATTTCTGCTCCTTTTATTTCTCCGGAAAAATCAATAGTAATTTTCTCTTCTTCAGGCACTTTAAGAGAAGTATCCGTTTTTTCAACAGTTACAACTTCTGGATTTGAAAAAAGCTCATCTTCGTTTATTTTGTCTTCAGCATAAATATTTAAAAAAATGGATATTATAAAAATACTAATTAAAATAAATTTTTCCATACTTTAAAATCCTTTTTATACCCAAACTAATAGGGTTTGTGAAATGTAGAGACGCAAAATTTTGCATCTCTACAGCTATTTACTTACTTAAATTCTCCAGATATGCTTTTGTGAAAATTGCATCATCAAGTTTCTTTGTTGAGATATTTGATATTTCAACAATTGTTTTATTCCCTTTTTCAAATTCATCAACAAAAATCTGTTTAACTGGAACGAATTTATCTTCTATTTTTGTATATTGTATAAAAAATGCGGTCTGCATTAGTGTTCCTGAAAGTGAATAGGATTCTTCTTTTAATGGAAGAAAATCATCTTTTTTTACCCAATATATTTTTTTAGGATAATCAACGTCATTTACTTTTGCTTTAATTTCAAATTCATATACAGGTATTTTACCAAGCATTGATTCTTTTATTTTTTCATTCCCTTTTTCATCTTTTACATTTCCATAAAGTTCTGTTAATTTTCTTTTTTCAAAATCATCTGCTTTAGCATCAGATCCGCCAATGCTCTCATCTCTATTTATATGCTGAAATGTTCTTGTATTTCTGCGATACATCCAAAAATTATCACCAACTCTTAAATATCCATTCCCTTTTTCTGCTTCAGGCGCAGTCATAACAATTAGAAATGAATCATCTGAATCCCGTCGGTAGTAAATCATTTCAATTTTTTTTACACCCTGCTCAGATTTTTGCTGTGTTAAATTTACATTTGCTTTAATATCTTTAGTCATATCCATATTATTTTCAATTTTTTTAAGTATATTTGCCACTTCCGGCATTTCTGCATAAATGTTAGCAACTAACAGAAATGATAATATCATTAACACTGTTACATTTTTTCTATTCATCTAAAAATCCCCCTAATTCTTGAAAATGGCGAATAGTAATTCGCTCGCTACATATAGCGGTGGGATTGCAATCCCACTTCTTTTTTAATTTTTACTCATAATGCCTAAGAGCATGAGCAGGAGATAAGCCTGCAGCTCTTCGTGCCGGAAAATATGCTGTTGCAACAGCAATAAAAAGTATCAATAATACATTTGTTATAATTCCAAAAAATGTCGGGAGAAAATACAAATGCCGATTCACAAGTAAAACTGACATTGGATTATCTTGAACAATAAAAGTGATTGATGAAAGTATATGCATTGTTATAAATGCCAATATTAATCCAATTATGGATGCAAAAAGTGTTAAAAAGAAAGTTTCAAGAATAAACGAATTCCTTACATCATTTTTTTGCATGCCAATTGCTCGCATTGTACCAATCTCACGTGTACGCTCTCGAATTGTCATTCTTAATGTATTTATAACTCCAATTAAAATTATAAAAAACAAAATAAGCACAGCTGAAATTGTTATTATATGCAATGCTTTTTCAAGTTTTAATACATCGCTCGCACTTTCATACATTGTTTGCACATCCATAATTGTTGATTTCCATTTCATCTTGCCAATATCTTTATACTTTTTGGTAAATTCATCTGTTGTAGCAGTTCTCTTTAAAAGAATCCACTCTGTTGTCATAATATTAAACAATTTATTGTCTTCACCCGGGATATATGCTTCCTTATAATTTCTAAAATTATCAGGTAAATTATCATAATAAGTATCATAAAATTTATCTTCTGCAATAAACAGTATGTTTTTATTCATCATACTCTCATTTTCAAATATTGTGCTCACAGTGTATTTTACTTGAATTTCCCTATTTTCAAATTTACTTTTATAATTAAGCTCAATCTCATCACCTTTTTTAACTCCCAGGTTATTTGCAAGCGTCTGGTTTATCATAATTATTTTTTTAGAAGGTAATTTTTCAAATTCTCCATCAATAATTTTGATATTTTCTAATAATGTTTTTTTAGCGGCTTCTTCTGATTTAAAACCAAGAGTAGTGACATCTGCAATTTTTTCATTAAATTTTAATTTACCCTGTATAACAGCTAAATCCGGTTTTAACTTTGAATGCAGTAAATCCGCAAGTTTTATAGCATTTTTTGGAGCGTCATTTAATGTTATACTAATATTACTAACTTCATTTTCCCTAAATCCCATTAATTTTTTTAAATTATTCAATTCCGTAAATATTACACCTTGCATAAAAATATTATCATTTTGTAAAGTTCCAATAATTGTGAGCCTTGCAGCTTGATCATTCCCAAACAAATTTTGATATCTAACTCTTATGATATCCCCTTTTTTAAGATTTAAATATTTTGCTTTTTCTTCTGAAATAATTGTTGGATTTTCAATATCTTTTTTTAATAGATCATAAAAAGAACCTCCTGGTTCAATTATTTTAAAAGATTCTTCTATCTCTTTTTTAGTTTCTTCACTTAACTCACTGCTAAAATCAATCCCAACAATAACAACACTATCTGACTTGCCATTTCCAATTGCTCTGCAAAAAACACCAATATTTTCTTGAACTTCACGGATACCAAAATCTTTACTATTTTCTTTAATAATTGCCATCATTTTATTTTTGTCACGAAAAATAGGGCTGTTCATATTACTTTTTTCACTAAAAGCAATTGAAATATGCCCCGCAACACGCGCTACAATTTTGTTCATCAGAACATCTGTTATCCCTTGAGCAAAAGAATTTGCAATAACTAAAATCATAACTCCTACAGCAATAGCAATACCAAGCAAAATGTTTCGGCGTTTTTGCCTGAATAAATTTCGTAAACTGATCATTGCAATTAATTTCATCTGAATACCTCCCATTCATAAAAAAATTCTTTTTGGGCTAAAGGCAAAAGGTTAAGGGCTAAAGGTTAAAAAACTTTAACCTTTAATTCTTTACTTTTTTGCCAAACTATAAGCCCTCTAAATCCATCTTTTCCCATCTTACAACCTTTAGCCATTTGCTATTTGCCTTTAGCCATTTGCCTTTTTTTCTGCCTTAATCTCTTACTATCGCATCAAGCGGTGTAATACTTTTTGCGACTTTTATTGGATACAAAACAGCAGTTACTGTTACAATTGAAAGCTGTATAAATGAAAGCATAATATCTCCTAATGATAAAATTGGACTAAATTTATCTCCTCCATATAAAAGCTGAATCATATCATTCGTTGATGTAATGTTAAATAATGGAATCAGTTTAACAATAATGATTCCAAATACAACTCCAATTCCACCAAAAATAAATGAAAGTATTACTGTTTCACCTAAAAACATTCCGCTTATAAAACTTTTTCTGGCACCTATTGCACGCATCATACCAATTTCTGATGTTCTTTCAAGTGCAGCCATACTCAAGGTGTTTACAATTATAATTACTGCAACTATAAAAAGCAGCATAACAAAAACAAATAAAGCACCTTTAATTATTGTTGCCATGCTTCCAATAAGCCCAAAAGCTTTTTTCCATGAGACAGCTCTTACTCCTAAATTTGCATCTTTCAAAACTTTATTTAAATTTTCTACTCCTTCATCAATAGTAGTTCCCTGTTTTAGTTTTATAAAAACAAGATTATATGCTCCAGCTTCAATATCAACTGGTTTTTTAATATCTTTTTTTTCTTCAACTTCGATTTTTACATTTTCTGAATTATTATTTTTATTGTCAACAAAAAATGAATTTTCATCAAATAAAGAATCAATACTTTCATTTCCCTCTGATAAAATTTTCTTTTTATCGTCTGTCAATTCAACAGTTTTTGATTCTGCTGAAAAATAACCAAGACATTCTCTGTATGATTCAATATCAATAAGGCTGAAATGACCGAAAATAGTATTTAACGCCTTATATCTAAAAATACCTCTAATATCAACCCTGACATCCATTGTTGTATTATTATCATTGTATCCTAAAAATACTATGCTATCTTTTACGTTTATACCATTTGTATATTCTTTTTCTTTTGTTTCCTCAAGAAAATTTTCTTTTATTAATTTTCCACCCTTTGGAACAAACCAAATATTCGTATAATCGTAAAATTCTTTTCTTGCAAAAGTTGGGACAATAACGCCTCTTTCATGATTTGCAGGGAGATTGCCTTCTTTTGCCTTTAGATTATTTGGGAACATTTCTCTGTATTCTTTAAAATCAACTCCAAGCAAAAAACCATATCCCGGAGCACCGCCCTGTTCATTTATAAGCATAGCCATGTTTCTTCCCACAGGCAAAAATTTATCAATATAATTTTGTGTATTGATTGCTTTTTTTATTTCAGGATAGTTGTTTATTTGCTCAATCGGTTTTCCCATCAAAGTAAAAAGCACATTATCTGTTTCCTGCTTATTTGGAATAATAACAATATGACCGATAAAACCATTAATGATGTTATCAGTAAGCCCCTTTTCCATACCTGATATTACCCCATTACCAACAGTCATCAGTAATGCCCCAAGAAAAAGTATAATACCGATAATAATACTTTTCCCTTTATGTCTTAAAATATTCCGCCATGCTATTTTAAATATTAGTTCCATGATTTTTTCTCCGATTATTTTATTATACTATTACTCCATCTTTAATCTTCACTATTCTCTGCGCGTATTTAAGAACATTTGCGTCATGGGTAGAAAATATAAATGTCGTTTTTTCTACTCTGTTCATTTCGCGCATAAGCTCCAAAATTGATGCTCCAGTGACAGAATCAAGATTAGCAGTTGGTTCATCAGCAAGCACAATATCAGGATTTGTTACTAAAGCTCTTGCTATTGCAACTCTTTGCCTTTGACCACCGGAAAGCTCTGCTGGCCTATGCTTTATATATTCTTTTAATCCAACTTCCTCAATTAATTTTTCTGCGCGTTTTCTGATTTCTTCTTTTGTATTTTTTTTCATTAAAAGCAGTGGAAATTCAACATTTTCAACCACATCAAGCACCGGAATCAAATTAAAAGTTTGAAAAATAAAACCAATTTTATTTAATCTTATATCTGTAATTTGTTTATCATTTAATTTTGTTATTTCTACACCAGCGATTTTAACATTACCTTCAGTGGCATAATCTATACAGCCAATAACATTTAAAAGAGTAGTTTTCCCGCTTCCTGAAGGACCAACAACACTTAACAGCTCACCTTCCTGTACATTAAAATCAATACCTCTTAATGCATGTACAGTTGTTTTCCCAAGAGGATAATCTTTTTTCAAATTTTTTATTTCTATCATATTTTAGCTCCTTCTATTATTCTTTTTCAACTAATATTGAATTTATAATCAATCCGCCTGTTTTCATTATCATAGCTTCATAATCTAGATTACAAAATTTAAATGAATTTTCTTCTAAACTATGATCGCTGCTTTTCAAATGATCAATAAATTGCATTATTCCATTTGAAGAAGTCCATAATATTATAGCCAGTTCCATTGGATTTATTTCTTTTTGAAATACTCCAAGAGCCTGTCCGTCATTAATAATTTGTGTAATTAAAGTCCAAATTTGCTGACTTTTCTCAAACAATTCCTTACCAATATCTTTTAATTCTGGTTTACCTTGAAATAATTCGTGATCAATAAATCGTGTCACTAATTTGAAATAAGTTGGATATTTTTTATAATAATCTAAATATGCTTCACCGATTGATCTTAATTTTTCTCTTATATCTTTTTGTTTATTAGCATACTCATTCATCATTTCATAAAGAATACTTATTGCTTTTAAAGAAATAAGCAAATACAATTCTTCTTTGCTTTTAAAATACAAATAAAGAGTCCCCTTACTTAATTCACACATTTCAGCGATTTCATCCATTGTTGTGTTTTCAATGCCTTTTTTTAGAAACAGCTTTTCTCCAGCTTTAAATATCTGTGTTTTACGTATTTCTTTCTCTCTCTCTCTTCTTTCTTTTATACCCATTTAATCAACCTTTCCAATATACTGACCACAAGTCATTCAATAACTAAAAGTAATTATATAACCTATAGTTTACTTTGTCAAAAAAAATTGGGGTTAATGGGAAAAATAGGTTTGAATAAAGGATAGAAAAAAAATTATATTTAAAATGAAGAAGGGGCTGTCCAAAAAGGTTACAAAATATTTATTTAGTCAAAATAATATAATTGTAAATACGATAAATATTGGATTTTTCGAACTTAAGGTACTTTATATTTGGATAAATAGAAGTTTATTCATCAAAGTCGCGACCTTTTTGGACAGCCCCTATTCTTGGCACTTCCAGATAAATTTAAAAAATTTCTAAAAATTTTTCTTTTAAAATTGGATCAAATTGTGTCCCGGAATGACGGACAACTTCTTTTAAAGCATCATTATGTGAAAGGCGGTTGCGATATGGACGATCAGATGTCATTGCATCGTATGAATCAGCTAACGATAATATTCTTGCTTCAAGAGGAATTGCTTCACCTTCTAGACCATCCGGATATCCAGAACCATCATAACGTTCATGATGGTAACGGATAATTGGTTTTATTGATTGCAGAAAATCAATCGGTTCAATAATACTTTCTCCAATCAGCGGATGGTTCTTTATTATTGCAAATTCCTCATATGACAGAGTATCTTTTTTAGATATTATTTTTTCGCTAATTCCGATTTTTCCTATATCATGTAATATAGCTGCGTATCGAATAACTTCGATTCTGCTTGGGGAGAGATTTACTTTTTTGGCAATAGATATTGCATATTCAGTTACTCTCCTTGAATGTCCGCGCGTATGCGGGTCCTTAGCTTCTATAGTCATTGCCAAAGCGCTGATTGTATCAAAATAACTTTTTCGTATATTTCGATAAAGTTGAGCATTTTCTATGGATATTGCAGCATGATTAGCTAAAGTAATCAAAAATTCCATATCATCCTGAGTAAAATCTTCATTTGTTTTTTTATTGCTTAAATTTATTACTCCTATAATTTTGTCCTTAATTTTTAAAGGTACTGTTATAAAAGATTTTGACTGATATTTATCACTTCGATTCAGCATGCAAAATCTTGGATCTTTTTCAATATTATTAATTAATAAGGGCGCACCAGTTTGCGCAACCCAACCTGAAATCCCTTCTCCGATTTTAACCTTACAGGAATTAATTGTATCTCTATCAAGTCCTTTAGCAATTTTAATTTCCAAATCATTTTTTTCCTTGTTTAAAATCATTATTGAGCCATTATCAGCCTGTAATTCTTCAGTTGCGCAAATTATTATAAAATTTAAAAGTTTATTCAGGTCATGCACAGAATTGATCGCATTTCCCACTTCATGCAAAATTGAAAGCGCTTTTACTTTATTGCTTAACTTTACATTAGTTTTTTCTACCTCTTCATAAAGACCGGTTATTTGCGTATTGGTCATTTCAATCTCTTGAATATGCTCATTTAATTGTTCATAACTTAAATTCAATTCTTTTTTATCTTCAATTATATGCTTTTGAGCTTCAATCAATTCTTCTTTATATTTTTTGTTTTTTTCAGATAAAACATCTATTTTCTGCTTCTCACTTACCGCACTTAAAAAACCAGGCAAAAAAGCCATAACATGGAAAAGCATAATTTTAAAAGCTATTTCTGTAAATTGAAAAGATGTAAAAGATATTGATGAAAAATTAATAATATATATATATATTAAACTGCTTACTGCGGCTAATGCCAGACCTGTATTGATAGAAATTACAATTGAAGATATTGTTATGGGAACAATATATATAAAAGAAAGTGTTGATTGAAAATTTCTGTAATAATAAATACTTTCTGAAAAAAGCAGAATATCAATTATAATCTGCATAAAGAAAAAAATTTCCAGTGATATTTTTTTTACTTTAAATACAGGCAGAATAAATGAAGAAATCGAAGATAAAATAAGAGCAGTAATGAATGATAAAAGAAGTAGGCTGGGGATTTCTTTTTGTATGCCTAAAAATAACAAAGTGAATATTATTAAAACTCCCCAGCGAATTCTTAATATCCATTTTATGCTTTCTAATATTAAATAATTCCCATTAAGCTGAATATTACTTTTCACAATTTGTCCTTATTTGGAAGTGTAATAATTAAATTTATATCTGTAAAATTATCGGCATATTTAAAATGAAACTTAAATATAAAAGATATTGTAAATTTAAATAAAACTGATGTTTTTGCAATACCCTAAAAGAAAACAAATTTTGCTTTCTTCGGTAAAGTTCAATTCAATTGAGGGCAGATTTGTATACAATTTTTACAAAAGAATCAACCTGAATACTCGCACCTCCAACTAGAGCGCCATCTATATCGCTCTGCTCAATAAGTGACGCAGTATTTTCCGGTTTCACGCTACCACCATATAAAATAATAATATTTTCAGCTATTTCAATATTATACAATTTTTTTATTTTATCTCTTATGAATTTGTGCATAGAATTTGCAATTTGAGGCGTAGCTGTTTTCCCTGTGCCAATTGCCCATACAGGTTCATAAGCAATAATTATGTCTTTTAATTGTTCTTTAGATATTTCGGATAATCCAATTTCAATTTGTCTGGCAACAACTTCTTCATATTTATTATTTTCTCTTTCAAGTAAAGTCTCTCCGATACAAAAAATTGGTTTTAATCCAAAAAGAAGAGCGGATTTGATTTTTTTATTGACGGTACTATCTGTTTCAGAAAAATATTGACGACGTTCAGAATGTCCGATTATTACAAATTCACAACCTGTTTCCTTTAACATTAAAGGAGAAACCTCACCAGTAAAAGCTCCTTCTTTTTCCCAGTGCATATTCTGAGCGCCAAGCTTAATATTAGTATTATTTAATAAATCACGAACTGCAAGCAGATCAGTGAATGGCGGAATAATTAATATATCAACGTCTTTAACATCTTTTAAAGCATTAATAATATTTTGAACAATTTCTTTTGCTTCCTTTTGAGTTTTATACATTTTCCAATTACCAGCAATAAGAATTTTCCGCATATTTTTTTCTCCTGAGTTATCAATGGGTAAAATCATTTCTATGTGTATGATTAATTGATTCCAAATAATTTATTTTCTGTAATCCAGTCATCAATGGTTTTTCTATAAAAAAGCTAAAAGAAATTAACAACAATTCTTATTCTGTAAATACAATACTTTTAAGAATGGTATATGTTTGTCAGAAAGTGATTTTAAAATTGTACCACCAGCAGTGAAAGCATGCGTTACATTACTAATGGATCCATATTTCATAAGAGCTAATCGCCCTTCACCTCCCCCTACATAGGTTAAAATGCCTGCTTGAGCCATTGTTTGTAAGTGCGAAATAAACTCACGAGTTCCAACTTCATATTTTGGATCCTCAAATTTTCCAAAGACACCATTATAAAACATCGTAAATACTTCCGATGAATTTTTGCTTTTATAAATATATTCCGAAATTTTTTTTGAGAGTAGTTCTCGGGTCTTAACCCCAATATCTAATTGAATTCTATCAGTGGGGATATCTTCCACTGTCTTCCCATCATCAAGGATAAAATCAATTGGTAGAATCAATTCCACTTTATCTTTCCAACATCTCTGAACTATTCTCTTCCCCTGATCAATTCTGTCTGGAGAAATATAAAAATTTTTGTTTACATCTGTTTCAGCCCGTCCTATACAAAAATCTCCACCAAGTAGCTGTGCCTGTGCTTTTCTAAGTGCCATCGAGATAGAACCCGCAGCAATAATAAATTTCAGCGTACGACGTTCTAAGATGGACTCTAAGTCATCAAGTTTATTGATTTTCAAGCCACTTATTACAACCAAATTAGCTTGCCGAGCCCCAGTAATATGTTTTCTCATTTCGTCGCTGATATAGAAACCCAAAGCAGTCTTTGACAAAACTAATGGAAGCACAGTGGATGAAAAATCAAAATTTGAAGCAGCAATAGCTTCATTTATTTCAATCTCTGTCAGACGTTGCCGAAAGTCTAGCGCGAGAGAATACATCTTTCTGCAGATATCAGGGAACTCTTCTTTATTTGCTTTCCACATTGCTCTTTCAATATCATATTTTCGGGTATTTTCTAACATAAACACTGCTCCGTATTCTGCAGTTGCTACTTTCGAAACAAACTGGTCTTGAAGTTTCAATTTATCTTCATCCATCCAATCTGAGATTAATTCAATGTTTTGTCCGATCTCTTTGCTGTATGCTTCACATACTGGCATAACAGAAAGGTTTTTGTCACGACCAATATGACCAAAGATTATCACCTTCCAGCCTTGTTCAATACAATATTTTATTGTTGGTGAACTTACCTCAATTCGTGAAAAATCAACAACTTTATCATTTTCTATAGGTACGTCTAAATCAGCACGAATAAGCACCACTGTCCCCTTAGGTATATTCTGAATATTATCAACAGTCGGAATATGATTAAGGATTTCTTCCAAAGGAATTGCATTTAGTTCAATATCCTGTGAAAAAATTTGATAAAGTTGTTTGTGAAATTTTTCGTACAAAACCATAAATTAAACCTCCTATTTAGATTTGATAATTCTAATTTTTTTTATATTTCAGTTAAGTGTTAAAATTCGGCTTTTCGCCATTTGTATAAAAATATTTAACCATTGCATCATATATATTATTAAGTTTCTCAACACTTAAATAATTTGTAGGAATATTAGCTGTTGAAAAATTTATATCTACAAAGTCTTTTGGTATAAAACCCATTTTCACGTACTCTTCAAATATTTTACTTCCAGGGATAGGTTGAACTAGATGTATGCGCTTTGAAGCAAGTTCTAATGATTCCATTAGTTCAAAGGTTGCTTTAATATCTTCAAGATTTTCTTCCCAAAATCCAATCATAAAAAAACCACATGGTTTTATTTTGTTATGATTACATTCGTTTATTACTTCATAAATATACTCATTTTTTATTAATTTACTTATTTTTTTGCAATTTTTTCTGAACCGGTTTCAATGCCAAACCAAATATGGGAAACCCCCATTTCAAATAATTGCTTAAATCGTTTATTTTCTATTTGAATAATATTCCCATTATTGTCTATATTGTATTCAATCGATGTAATTCTAGTATCCCCATGTCCTTCAACAGCAACAAACGAAATTTTCTCATTATTCAATAAAGTTTTAACTAATTTACCAGAATGTCCTCCTAGTATTATAAAAACAATATAAGGAATACCCATATATTGAAGTCCTCTCGCAACATTTATACCAGAACCTCCTGGATGAAGTGATGCTTCATCAAAAAAAGTTTTATTTGAAAAACTATAATTTGCATTGTAATATATAGTATCTAAAGTAGGATTAGGGGAAATGATAACAATAGGTTCAGATGCTGGGTTAAAATAATTTTCATATATCCTTTTATTTTTTATCATATTATTTAGTATTTCTTTCCGTAGTATATTGTCTTCACTAAAATAATACTCTGTGGCGAATCGTCTTTCTTATGTTTTAACATGTTGAACAATTGCCACCATGACAAGAAGAGCAAAATGAGCAACAACTTGATGAAGTGGTTTTTCCATATCTTTGTAAAACCAAAAATTGGAAAAATTTTCAAATTTTTCATTAAATTCATTTTTCATCCATATAACAACGAGTTAGGTGGCTTTTGCTGCCTAGTAAAGCGTTGGAGCGAAGCTTGGCTCGCCGTTAGGCAGCACGATTTTTTGTGCTGCCTAATATTAGGATAAAAGATTTATATCATTAATTCAATTTTGAAATATACTTTATTAAATCCACAACTCTATTAGAATATCCCCATTCATTGTCATACCATGAAAATACTTTAATTAAAGTTCCCCCAATCAAATATGTTGAAAGCGCATCAAATATGGAAGAATGTGGATTACCATTAAAATCTTTTGATACAAGCGGTTTATCGCAGTATTCCAAAATCCCTTTTAATTCATTTTCACTGGCTTGTTTAACTGCTAAATTAATTTCTTCTTTTGATGTTGATTTTTCAACTTCAACAACCAGATCAACTAATGAGACATTTGGAACAGGAACTCTTATTGCAAGTCCTGTAAATTTCCCTTTTAATTCAGGCAATACAAGAGCTACAGCTTCTGCTGCACCTGTTGTAGTTGGTATCATGGAAAGTGAAGCAGCACGAGCTCTGCGTAGATCTTTATGAGGTAAATCCAATATCTTCTGATCATTGGTAAACGCATGAATGGTTGTCATCAAGCCGCGCTTAATTTTAAATTTATCATTTATTACTTTTGCTAAAGGAGCAAGGCAATTTGTTGTGCAGGATGCATTAGATATAATATGATGTTTATCGGGAATATATGTCTTTTCATTTACACCCATAACTATTGTTATATCAGGGTCTGTTGCTGGAGCAGATATAATAACTTTTTTTGCTCCGCGCGCTAAGTGTTTGGATGCTTTATCTCTGGTTGAAAAAAGTCCGGTAGATTCAACTACAATATCAACACCTAAATCTCCCCATGGGAGTTCATCAAGATTTTTTACTGCAAGTACTTTTATCTTTTTTCCATTAACGATAATAGCATCTTTTTCTGATTCAACTTTTTCAGGAAGAATTCCTTGAATTGAATCATACTTTAAAAGGTGAGCTAAAGTTCCAGCATCTGTTAGATCATTTACAGCAACAAAATCAATATCACTATTAATTGCTGCACGGAAAACATTTCTACCAATTCTTCCAAAGCCATTAATCCCAACGCGCATTCCCATGCTTATCCTCCTTATATTTTTGTAAAAATTTTCAAAAAAAGGGACATACCTTTTTGATTATATGATAATTTATTTTTTATTTCAAGGTAATTTGTGATTAAATATTAAAATTTTGCTGGATTTTTTTTAAAAAAATGATATAATCATTCAAATGCAAAAAGAAAAAATTCTTAAATTAAATTCTATTACAAAATTGATTAAAATTCATAATTTCAGCAGTGCAGAAAATATAATAAATAATTTAATGCAAGATGCATCCGGTGAATTTAAGTATCTGCTTCTTTTAAGATTGGCTAAAATCTTCTATTTGACCAAACGCCATCAGGAAGCATTGAAAATTATCGAAAATTTAAAAAATAATCCTGAAACAGATAAACAACCGGATCAGCTTTATCTTGTAAATGGAGAAATATATTTTGGAATGAGAGATTATCCTGAAGCCCTAAAAAATTTTAAGCAGGCTATTTCTTATCGACGCAGCGCATATATGCTATATAGAGTGGCAGAAACTTATTACAATATGGAGAATTATAAAGAATGTCTTCCTATTTTGCAGGAACTTGTTTCAATATCTCCGGATGATAAAAATAATTTGCAATTGCTAGCTATGGTTTATAAAAAGATCAGGCGGTATAAGGATGCTGAAAAAATATATGAAAAAATACTTAGACTCGACCCGATGAATCAATCTGCTTATGCGGCGTTACGCAATCTGCAGCTCAGGTCTTATGGAAATATAAATAACAGGCAATCTTATAACCGGTAGATGTTTTTAAATTATTTTATGACTTTATTGAGTAATTCACCTAAAGCTGAAAAAGCATTTTTTATTGTTTCTGTATCAGGAAGAGGTATTTTCAAATATTCTTTTCCGGTTATTTCATCTTTCCCAATTAAAGTATTTAGATTTGCAGCCATTTGCTCTTTTGGCTCGCTGACTATTTTGCTCAGGTTCATTAAAAATTCAGCCCCGCTTTTAAGAAAATTATTCAAAACAACCTGTTGTTTTTCATAAGCGTTTTTTGTATCCATAACCACATCATCATTTATAAGAGATGATTCACCTGAAACTGTCTTTTCTTTTTCAATTTTTTCTTCCATTTCAATTTGTTTTTCCACTTCAGGATCTGGCTTTTCAAGATTTTCTGTCAGCGTCTCAACTGTCTGCATAATTTTCTTAAGCTGAGAATCCCCAAGCATTACAATATTTTCTCCATCATTATCCAGAGCGCCTGCGAATAATGATTTTTTAAATTTTAAAAGACCTAATATTTTTTCTTCAATAGAATTTGAAGTAACAAAATTAATTACGCGAACTGCTCTTTGCTGCCCAAGTCTGTGTACACGCCCTATACGCTGTTCAAGCACAGCAGGATTCCAGGGAATATCCATATTAATAACAACTGATCCGCTTTGCAAATTTAATCCAACTCCGCCGGCATCAGTAGATAAAAAGATCATGCATTCTGGGTCTTCTTTAAATTGTGATATTAAATCTTTTCTCTTGTATGATGGAACACTTCCGTTTAGATGCGCATATTTAATATTATTTCGCACAAGTACATTCTCTACTAATTCAGTCATTCTTAGCCATTGGCTGAAAATTACGCATTTCTCTTTTCCTTCAATTACTATTTCTTTAAGTATTATTTCCAGCTCTTCAATCTTGGGTCCATGAATTGTTTTTTTATCAACCAGATATGTGTTATCCGAAGCCATTCGCATAAAATTTAAAGCTATCTGCATACGGCGTTGATCTGCTTCGCATAAAAATTTATATCTCCGCCATTTAGCAACAAGCTTTGCAACAATGTCATAATTTTCATCATGTATTTCTCTCTGCTCTTTTGTCATTGGTACAAAAAAATTTTTATCTATACGTCCGGGAAGCTGTTTAAGCACTTCATTTTTCTTCCTGCGTATCAAAACATCAGCGAGCGAATCCCTGACAGATTGCAGATTCTGATAACCTATTACTTTTCCTCCCTCATCAATAATTCTATAAGTATGCACAAATTTATATAAAGGCCCAAGTTTATGCCTATCAATGAATTCCATTATCGAATGCAATTCTTCAATCCTGTTTTCTATAGGAGTACCGGTGAGCACAATCGCAAAGTTTGATTCTAATTGTTTAACATATTGCGCAGTGCGGGTCTTCCAGTTTTTTATTCTCTGAGCCTCATCCAAAATAATGAGATCAGGAGACCATTCCTTTATCAAATTAATATCTCTTGAAACCAGCTCATAATTAATAAGTTTATAAAAAGATTCTTCATGATATAACTCTTTCCTTTTATTATTCATACCTTCAATAACAATGGCATTTCTTGGAGTAAATTTTTCTATTTCTGATTTCCACTGGTGCTTTAAACTTGTAGGCGAAATAATTAATACTTTTTTGATATTAAATAATTTAACTAAAAGTTCGGATGCTGTGAGCGCTTGAATTGTTTTTCCAAGCCCCATATCATCACCAATCAGGCATCGTCCGGCTTTTACCGCAAACAATGCCCCTTCCAGTTGATAAGGATATAATTCGGTTTTCAAAATATTTTCAAATATCGGGCTTTTAATCCCTTCTTTAAATTGGGACAAAACAATATTACGTCTATGCTCAGCATCCTGATATTCAGCAATATAAGCCATAACATCATCATAACAGCGGACTTCGTGTCCTGTATTTTGCGGTATATTGTTAAGAAATTGATGAAAATTAAGAACGCAATCATTTTTAAGTGTTCCATTTGCATCAAAATATTTATCAACTGAAGTTAGCAACTCAGGTGAGGCTTCTTTTCCTTTTTTAAACTTAACTTCGCGTTTAAGCCCATAACTTAAATATACTTCGGAATAAGGTAAAATAAATCCCTGTTCAAATGCTTTTTTCGCGTCTTTTTTTTTCTTTAATTTTTGGAGAACGAATTCAATATGCTTGCATGTCCCGAGATTATTAATGCTAAAATCAGGACAAGAACAAAAATTTTCCCCTGGAGTATTACTGCGAATCGCGATTTTATAAGTTTTTTTGGATAATGGATTAGTGAGCAAAAACTCTGAAAATATAGGATGATTACCTATATTTTTAAGACTATACTTTTGCATTTGACTATATTGCTTTCTAAGAAGAATTTGCCATTCTTCAAGACTAAGATGTTCGGGTTTATATGCTTTTGGTACTTTTAGTTTGATTGGTTTGAATTTTACTTTTTTTTTGGAATGATTATTTTTTATCTCTTCATTTAATTGAGAGCCCATCATTAAATCTCCTTTTTCAACGATATTATTTTTGTTGCTTGATTTGTTTAAAAATTTATAATTCCTGCCATGGGATTGCAGTTATTCTTTCTGTTAATTTTAATTTGTATGGTGTTCTGCATATAATAAAGCCTCTATGGCTGATTTTACTATATTCATCAAGGAAAATCTCAATAGACCTTGCATCACTTTTATCAGGGGATGTTGTCCATTTCACCTCAACAGGAATAACTTCTTCGGGTGTGGTAATAATAATATCGACTTCTGTCCCGGAAACAGTTTTCCAGAAGGACAATCTGTACTCTTTCCCTAAATAAGCGCATCTTGCATATAATTCGGTTATTATCCATTGTTCAAATAATTTTCCAGCCTGTAATTTTAATATTTGCGGATTAAACGGAATGCGTGCTAATGCATTTCTTACTCCTGTATCAAAAAAATAAAATTTTGGAGTTTTTAAAATTCTTTTTCTTGCTTGTGTTATAAATGGAGGAATCCAATATCCAATAAATGTATCAACTAAAACCTGATAATATGTTTTTAATGTTGAAATAGGAATACCGGATTGCTTGGATAACCCGGTCAGATTCATGATATCACCTGATTCCAGAGCAGATAGTTCCAGAAAACTTGAAAAATGACCGATGTTTTTTATTAGACTCTCTTTTCTTACTTCTTCTTCGAGATACAATTCAGCATAAGTTTCCAAAGTTTTAGTTATTGATTTTTTATCTTCTGTTATTATTCCAGGAAGCGAGCCATATAACATTATATCTTCAATCTCTAATTCTGGAAATTTTTCTTTTATACCTTGTAAAGGCAATATATTTGACTCTTTTGAATTATTGGTTTCGATTAATATAACCGGAAATATTTTGTATTGATGTGCTCTCCCGGGTAAAAGATTTGCTGATAGTGTATGTAATTTTCTTGCAGAACTTCCTGATAAAACAAAATTAAATTTTTCAGGATTTTCATCATAAATTAATTGAATATCTTCTAATAATTCCGGAACTTTTTGTATTTCATCTATAAGCACCATTTTTGAATCTTTAACAGCTCTTAATCTTTTTATGAGTTCATCCGGATTCTTTTCATATAAAAGACGCTCTGTTCTATCTTGCAAATTAATAATAATAGCATCAGGAGTAGAAATTTTTTTTAATAATGTAGATTTTCCTGTTTGTCTTGCTCCAAATAAAAGTTTAACCTTATTATGTGAAATTTCACCTGTTAAGTTATTTTCTATCCATCTATTGAATATTTCCCGCATGGCTTCTCCAATATAATTTGCAAGTCAATGTAAATTATACAGTATATTTTACAGTTGTCAAGGGCGTGAAGTATATTATTTGCTTTGTAATATTTTATGGATTGGGTATAAAGTTTATTTCACTTACTAGCCTCGACAATTGCTCTGCCATGTATAAAGGAAGTGTAAGAATATTATCATAATAGGAAATTTTATCCTGAGAAAATCTTATGCCAAAAGCAAATTTTTTTTCTTCCAGAAATAATTTTAAAGATCGTAATGTCCCTGTTTTTCCAGCTTTTACTTCCACGGGTAATATCGATTCACCAACATTAATAACATAATCAACCTCTGCCGAACTATTTTTTTTATCCCTTGCCCAAAAAAATAGCTGTAATATATCTTTCCTGATATGCTATTAATTCCTGCCCTATAAGCTGTTCAGCAACCGCACCTGAATTGATTTGCATTAAATCTTTGGCTATAACCATCTCTGCTTCTAATCCGCACGCATTTTGCATGAGGCCTATATCCAGAAAGTTTATTTTAAATTTTGATTCTTTTATTTGTGCTCCAAGAGGAAATCCAGAAGCAGCAGTAGCATAAATTGGCTTTATTATTCCTGCTAACATTAGTAGATTCAAGGCTTTCTTTAAATCTGTTGATTTACTTTCAGGATCAATATTGGAATATTTTATCCTGCTTCCTACAAGACGCGGTGCTGTATCAAATGCTTTTTGAAGATATTTATATATTGATCATTGTCTGATACAGACAAAAATTCACTAAAGGACAGCGGGTCGAGATATAAAAACTGAATTCTTCCTACCGGCATTCTGAAATCGGGACTCTTTAGAGCGAATTCCATTAATGACCCTGCTCCAATTATAGGGATTCGTTCCTTTTTTTCTTTAAAATAGCGCAAAGCCGTTATTGCATTTGGACATTCCTGTATTTCATCCAAAAATAACAGGGTATTTTCTTCTTCTATTCTGACACCCATTACAAGTTGGAGTTTATTGATTATATCAGTAGGATCAAGAGTGGTAAAACATTGTTTCAATTCAGGCTGAAACTCAAAATTAACAACAACCAGATTTTTAAAAGCTATTTTCCCGAAATTTTCAATCACATAACTTTTGCCAATCTGCGAAATAACCAGCTTCAATATCTAATTCATCATAATTTATTTCAATCTTTTTTTCGGTACCGATTCTTCCTTCTATATCATATTTGATATTGTCTGAGGATGCTTCGCTGTCTTTTAACAGGTCTTCAAGTATCCCTTCAAAATAGTCTGAACATACAAAATCAGATTCTATTTTTAAATATTCAGCTAACTTTCTTCTCTGATAATTTTTTAAATTTTCAACAATATATAATATTTGCTTAATTCCAAGAAGGGGAGCATCACCTTTTAGGCTCTTTATTTTATTTTCATGTGCAGGACTTATATCCTGGTTTATGATAAACATCCAATTGGGATAATTATTCTGCCAGTTTTTCTGAAAGTCTATAAAATCATCGTCTGCTTTTTTGTTAAATTTTTTTTGATCATTTTTCTATAGAAAGAGTTCAATAATAAAATCCTGGAAGTCGAATCCTTTTAAAGATGTTATCTGTAATTCAAATTTATTTTTTAAAGGAGTATTCATTATTTATTCCTATTAATTATATTAATTAGTTATTTCTAAAATTCTAAATTATATTTAAACTAATTTATTCTGAAAGTATATCCCAACCTTCTTCTTCTAAAACTGCATCGAAAATTTCTTCATCCATCTCTCGCATGAAGTGCTGTAGCTCAATTTTGTTTAAAAAGACATTTTTAAATCCCATCTTTATCAATCTCAAAATATCCCACTTAGTAAATTCTTTCGTATCCTCATCATATTTTGATAAATATAATGCTTCTAAATAGTCATCAGTAAGAGTTGAGGGAGATATCTCTCTATTATCTATATTTATACAAACTTGTACTCCTTTAAAAAAACTCCCATGGAATCACAGTAATTTTATCGGTTAATTTTTCAGGAACACGTCCCATGGTTATTACATATGCTTGTTTAACCTGCTTTTCATATGAATCTATAAAACTTTGTAAACCGCGAAGTTCTGATAACGATACTCTCTCGCTAGCTTTAATTTCTATCGGAATCACCATTGAACCCGTATCTATCACACAATCAACTTCAGCTCCTGCCCTTGTTCGCCAATAACATATTTTGTAATCTAATCCTAACGCCCGTATTCTGCCGATGATTTCGAGAATTACAGCATGTTCAAAAAGTTTACCTTTCTCGGCATTAATAAGGTTTTCGGTTAAGGGAACTCTTGCAATAGTATTTCTAACTCCTAAATCAAAAAAATAATATCGCGGCGAACTTAAAATTCTTTTTCTCGCATTTTTTAAATATGGTTCAACTTTTTCTATAACCAATGTATCTTCAAGAATATTATAAAATTCTTTTATTGTTGGAACACTAACTCCTGATTCCTGAGATAGTTTTGTCAGATTTGGATTTGTTCCGGACTCCTGAGCTGCTAATTCGATAAAACGACCAAATGAACCGATCTTCCTGGATAATGCCTCTGCCCGAATTTCTTCCTCAAGATATATCTGACTATAAGCAGTAAGGATTTCTTTTCTTTCTTTATTATCTGCTAAACCAACAATCCCGGGTAATGAACCATAAACTAATGATTGTTCAAATGAATAATTTTCAATAAAGTTTAAATTTTCTATTTTTAATATTCCTGTGAAAGATTCTTTAAGCCAGCCAAATTCATTCCATAGTAACGGTCCAAGTTTAAAACTTTTTACCCTGCCGGGAAGCAAATTCGTGCCCTTTCTTTTTAATTTCCTTGCTGAAGAACCGGTGATAATAAAATTTGCCTTTTCTTCATCAATTAAATATTGGATACTATCAAATAATTCAGGTACTTTTTGAGCTTCATCTATAAATACAAATGATTTTACAGAATAAGCGTTAATTTGTTTGATAATTCGCGAAGGATCCATTTCCATTTCAAGACGAATTTCAGGATTTTGTAAAGGATAATTTAATACATCTTTTTTTTGAGACAAACACTCCTTGACTAATGTGGTTTTCCCCGTTTGCCGCGGGCCAAAAATCAACGCGGATTGTTGTTTTTTTACAAGAGCTTCAATCTCTTGCGTGAGATTTCTTTTAATATATACCTTATTTTTACCTTGCATATTTAAAGTATGCTTTATATTTTATGAAAAGTCAAGATTATTTATTTCTCTTGTTAGTTATTTCTCTATACTCTTCATCAGTTCATTAGCAATATTTGGGCTATCAAGCCGCATTATGCTTTCTTCAGCGCTCCCAAAACTTAAAAGATTTATGCTTCCATACCATACGATTCTTTGATCCATTATTGCAAACTTTTGATGAATATTTGATTTGAAAACCATACTCACTCCAGAGCTTTTTAATAAATCTAATGTGCCCTGTAAAATATTTCTGCCCTTTTCTTTAAAGTCATCTACAGGTCTTGTTAAAATTATTACTTTAACCTTTTTACTCAATGCAACACTCAAATATTGCAACATTTGTGTTGTCCTTTTTTTGCTGATAAACGGGCTCACTATTAAAATTTCTCTTTCAGCATTTATAATATCATTACTATAAACCGGGATAAAACTTTGTTTGTCAAAAATAATGTTAATTGCATCTGAATCTATAATTTCTCCTTTAGCTTTATAACCAATAGAAGCATATCCGGAAAGTCTCTTACCATACATTTTTTCCAACATCCTTACATGTATATCCACGTAATCATATATTTGTACCTCATCTTTATTTTCAAATAACCTGTGAAGCCTGCCTGCATATTGCTGCAAAGTTCCTTTCCATGATATCGGCATGGCTAAAAATAATGTGTCAAGACGCGGCTCATCAAAGCCCTCGCCAATATATTTTCCTGTGGCAACCAATGTTAATTGTTTGTTGGCTGGAGTCTCAGATATTCTTGTGAATATTTCTCTGGTTTCTTTCATCCCCATTCCACCTGTTAAAGATATCACGTCAGGAATTTTTTCACTGAGTTTTTTCGCAAGCAATTCAACATGAGCAGTTCTTTCAGTTAAAACAATGCAATTCCTGCCGCTTTTAAAATTTCTAACAACATCATCTGAAATTAGCTGATTTCTCATTTCATTAACGACAATTTCGGAATATAGTTCTTGAATAGATATATCCTTTTCATTTTTATCTATTGGCACTCTAAGAGACGTAAATCTCGGTATAATAAAATGCTCAAAAGGTCTTTTTTCTGCCTGCTTTTTTGCATCATCTCTAAATCTTACAGGACCGCATTGCATAAATATGATCGGATGATGTCCATCCTTTCTTGTAGGTGTTGCAGTTAATCCATAAATATATTTTGCGTTTGTACTTTTAAGCACTTTTTCAAAACTAAAAGCTGAAATGTGATGACACTCATCAACAATAATCATACCATAATTTTTAACGCATTCCTTTACTTCACCCATTCTGTTTAATGATTGCATTATAGCTATGTCAATAATTCCACTTAAATTTTCTTTCCCTGCTCCTATTTGTCCGATAATATTTTTAACCTTTTTTTTTCCCTGTTTTTTTTCATTCAAATTTATATCAGGTAAAGTTTCATTAATAGTCAGAAATTCCATCAATCTTTTTTTCCACTGTGCAACCAGGCTGACTTTAGCAACTATAATAAGGGTATTTACTTTTCTTTCCGCAATTAATTTAATTGCAACAACTGTTTTGCCAAAAGCTGTTGTTCCAGAGAGTACGCCAATATCGTGCTTAAGCAACTTATCGATTGCAATAGGCTGGTCATCTCTTAGACTACCATTAAATTCAACATTAATTTTTTTACCATAATTAGTTTTGTCTACTAAATGAACATCTATTCCGGTTTCTTCAAACACAGCTTCTAAATCGGTTTCACATCCTCTTGGCAGACAAAGGTATTCCATAGTTTCATCAGAACAGGATATTATTCTTGGAAATTTTTTAGCCGACATTCGCATAGTCTGGGCTTTATAAAAATCTGGATTTTTGAAAGCTGCTAAACGTTTTAAATGATTTAGCGCTCTTTGAGAAATGTCATTTTTGGGAACAAACAGCATATTTGCTTTTACAATTTCAATATTCTGCGGGAAATCATTTTTTGACAATTTAATCTTGCTTGTTTCCCATGGCTTTTGAGGTTCTTCATCGTCTTTTTTCAGTACTCCAAGTTCATTTCCATGACAAAGTTTTGAAACAAGTATTTCAACGTCATCTGAAGAGAGTTTTTGAATATTTGCTAAAAATGTCCACTGATCGTTAAAGGCTTTAAAATTATCATCTATAAAAACACTGTTTTCCTCATTCCTTGCAGCTTTTTGTAATGGCAAAGCAATCAAATTACCCAACCCACCCTTTGGCATTGTGTCCTGATTAGGGAAAAATCTATCATAAGATTTAAAAGTTATTTCATGCCTTTTACTCATGGAGTATGTAAGTAATGCACTTCCTAATTTTCTTGCAAGTATTGCGGATATCGGATTTTCAAAAAAAATCCATGCATGAGCTCCCTTACCAGAACGTGAGCGCTCTACAGCTACAGGGATGTTAAATTCCAAACACACTTCTCTGAGTACTTGAATATCCTTTTGCCACTCTTCTTCATCAAAATCAATGGCTAAAAAGCAGCAAGTTTCATCCAGACATAATGGATATATTCCTGCAACAAAATTATTATACCCTCGTAAATGAGAATCTATAACCTTTTCATCCAAACCAGCATATGCTTTATTTGAACAATCAGAGCATCTTTTCTGCGGTTTTCCGCATAATCCGTATTTCCATTCATTCAAACAGAATGGTGAATACCCTGATGTCCCCTTCTTTAGATTTTTCCATCTTTTAGCATATACATCATTCCGACCCTTAAAAAGTGATATGAATAGTTTTATCTTCTCTTTAGAGTCTGAATTATTATTAATGTTTGAGAATGCTTTATCTGCGGATTCCTGTGTAGATTTACACTCAAAAATTTCATCAGGGACAACATGCGGTTTTACAATACCCAGTTGAGCTTTTAAGCTTTTTATTTCTTTTTTTAAATTATTGTTCTCTATCAGTAATGACTGGTATTTTTCAAACAACACCTTAAAATCCATATCATTTTCCTATTTCGGACACGTATTTAATATTCTCATGAAAATATAAATGACAGGCAATCTTATGACCGTTAGAAACTCCTTTAAGCAATGGTTCCTCAATTCGGCAGATTTTCTTCACCTCTGGACAGCGTGTATGAAAAGCGCAGCCAACAGGTATATTTGTTGGGCTTGGGATGTCTCCTTTTAATATTTTTTTCACTCTTTTATATTCAGGATCCGGAACAGGTACAGATGAAAGCAAAAATTGCGAATAAGGATGTAACGGATTTTTATATAATTCAATTGCATCAGCTGTTTCAATGATTTTTCCCAGATACATTATAATTATAAAATCACTAACAAATTTTATAATTCGTAAATCGTGTGAAATAAAAAGGTAAGCTAATTTCATCTCTTCCTGAATATCAAGCAATAAATTAATTATTTGAGCCTGAATTGAAACATCAAGCGCTGATACAGGCTCATCAGCAATAATCAATTTTGGATTAAGAATAAGCGCTCTTGCTATTCCTATCCGCTGACGCTGTCCACCGCTGAATTCATGCGGATATTTTTTCATCTGATGAGAACTTAATCCAACCAAATTCATGATTGCTAAAACTTTCTTGTTAATTTCTGCCTTATTTTCGCAGCAGTTATATATTATTAAAGGTTCTTTTATAATTTCCTGCACAGTCATGCGCGGATTAAGCGAATTATATGTATCCTGAAAAAAAATCTGCATTTTTTTGCGCAATAAACGCATTTCAAGAAGAGATTTATTCATGATATCTTCACCATCAAAAAAAATATTACCGGATAAAGGGTCTATCAAACGAATAATACTCTTGCCGACAGTTGTTTTGCCGCATCCGCTTTCTCCTACAAGCCCAACAGTTTTTCCTTCAGGTATTTCAAAGCTAATATTATTAACTGCTTTTACAGTTATTACTTTTTTGCTTAAAAATCCTAATGGCCGAGAATAATGAGTTGTTAAATTTCTTACTTCCACTAAATTTTTCATGGTTTCCTTAAAAAGAAGAAAAAGGTTTGTTTTTTATAAAATAATATTTAGGATGTGCAATTACAAAAACTTCATTATTATACCTTTACTATTAATTTCCCTCTTAAATACTTATGTATTAAACTTGTGATTAATGTTTGGTATGGGATCCCTTCCTCTATAGCTTTGCTTTGAATCCCAACTAAATCTTGTTTTGATATTCTAATACTAACTCTCTGGTCTTTTTTTAAAGTTTTTTTTGCATATTGAGCATATTTCCCAATTTCTTCTTTCATATTTTTAATTGGTTTCCATTCTCCTTTTTCAATGGAAGAAAGTAATTCTTGTTCTTCTTTATCAAGTTGATAATTACGCATTTTTACTATCTCCTTTTTTAAAATATTCTTTAGTTAGTTTTCTGCTTGGAATAATGGTTTTGAGAAAGATGTCATCATCATTTTTAACAAATGGGACGTAATAAAAATAGTGGTTTAACTCAACAACAAATACCATTTGTCCTTCAAATTTTTTACTGGGATTTTGGATAATAGCTAATACCTGATGATTTTCGATACAAACCATAATTTCTTCAAAGGATATATTTCTTTCATCCTTTAATTTTTGATTTTTAATCGGATCCCAGCGGATATTTTCCATGAAATAAGTATATACATATTTGTGCTGAATGTCAATACAATTAGCACAAAATGGTTAAGAATATAAGGTTAAGATAGAAAACTCTATAAAAAAATTTTAGCCCAAATACCTCTTGAATAATTCTGCTATATAGTATAAATTTTATCTATAGGTAAATTCTATTAAACAAATTCTATTATATTACCGATTTTTAATTAAAGATATTAAGGCAGTGCGCAAAAAGGATTTTAAATGAGAATCATAAGAATATTGCTTATTATAATAAGTATATTATTTATATTTTTCACATCTGTCTTTATTTTTTTTCAAACACCATACGGAAAAAATATAATTAAAAATATTATTATAAATAAATTGGAAAAATCTATTTCAGCAAAAATGAATATTAGCAAACTCCATGGTGATTTTTTTAAAAAAATTATTCTAGAAGATGTAAGTTTTGAAAAAAATATAGCAAAAAATCAAAATGTACAATCAAAATTATCAAGAATTACTATTAAATTCTGGTTCTGGAAAATTTTACGCAAAAAGATCGAAATTAATGAAATTGAATTAACTTCACCGGAAATAACATATTCTTTATCTTCTTTAAGCAAAACTCCAACAACAAAAGATAAATATAATACTCTTTCCAGCAGTTCATCTCCCTCTTATTTTTCTATAAATATAAAAAAAATTACTATTGAAAATGGGATTTTTAAAGCCAATCAAAAATCAAATAATATATTGTCTGCTCAGTTTAATGGAAATTTTAGTTTAAATTATCCGGGAACAAGTATTAAAAATTGTCCTGATATTAATATCAATTCTCTGGATATAAATATTGCTTCCTTAAACCAGAATATATTATCAGGATTAAATCCGTCTTCTGAATTAAAGAAAATAAGTTTTATTGGTAAAGCTTATTTAAATATTAAAGGCGATCTGAATCAGATAAATATGATTGGGGATATAGGATTAAATGAAATAGCCTGGGAAAAATATAAAATAAATAAATCGGGTATTTTTATAAATTGTCAATATAAAAGGGATAAAATTTTAGATATAATGAACGCTGGAATAGATTTAAATGGCAATCAACTTTCCTTTAACGGTAAATTTTTTCTTGATAAACCTGAAATGGAATATGAACTTTTTTTAAAACTTGTCAATTTAAATACAAACAAAGATATGCCATATTTTGTACATAATACATATTTATCCTCACCTTTTATTTTTTCTATAAAAGGTAAAGGATTTAAAATTGAAAATATTGATGCAAGTGGAAAATGTGAAAATAATGGGATAGAAATAGCCCATGACTTAAAAGTGAAAAATATCAGCGCTGTTTATAGGTTTAAACCCGAAGGATTTTATTTAGATAAGGGACTTATTAGTTCAAATTTTGGTGAAGGAGAAATTACAGGGAAATTTGAAAATTACAGAGATATAAAATTTGACTTTATAATTAGTAATTTTTTTACCGAAAAAAATATCAAACTTGAATCAGGAAAAAATCTGGAAGGAACATATTCCCTGCGGGGAAATATAGCCGGACAATTAGATTCTTCAAGATTAAATGCTCATTTAGAAGTTAATAATTTCAGATTAGACAGCACTCAAATAAATTCTTTACAAGGAGATATGAACTGGACACAAAAAAATTGGGGTATAGATTTAAAAGGGTATGGACTTTATTATACTAATCTTTATTCTAAACAAATAGCGGTAAATATCGGAAGCGATACAACATATTTCGATACAAGTAAACTAATTTCAGATTCTGGCAAGAAACCCATTATTTTTTCATTCAAATTTGATGAAAACAAATTTCCAAAAACATCAGTTAGCAGTATCAACGGGAAAATACATTATTTTAATAATTATTTAAAATTTAAATCAATACGTTTTAAGGAAAAGAAAAATGTCGCATTATTATCAGGTAATTTTTATATTAATTCGGAAAAAAATACTCTTGATAAAGATAAAGACTGGGAACTTAATATTGATGTTCAGAATATGAATCTGGAAATTTTAAAACCATTTTTACCTTCAGAAATAAATAGAATAAGCGGTTATAGTGCCGGTAATTTATTTATTCATGGGACACCATCTGCGCCTTTGATTTCAGGTAATTTTAATATAACAAAAGCTGAATTAGATTATCCTATTATTTTAAAAAAACCTCTTTATATTGATTTATTGAGAGCATCTATAAATTATAGTAAACAAGAATTAATAATTAAAGAGATTTTACTGAGAAAGGGAATATCAGAGATTAACACATCCGGTATTCTGCCATGGAATAAAGAAAAAAGGTCTATTGATACAGAAGGGGATATAACATGGAAACTGAGATTGAAAAAATTTAATCTGGAAGAATTAGAACCATATTTGTCTACTAATATCCATAGTTTAAAAGGTGAAGCAACACTTGATTTAAATGTTTCAGGCAAAATTTCTTCCCCTGTATATGGTGGTCAGCTTGAGATAAAAACTCCGGATTTAATACTGGCAAAACAGATGGATCGCGAACTGAAATTGAATTCGATTTTTTGCAGTTTTTTATATAAAGACAATAAATTAAATTTAAATAAAATGTATTTTGAAAAAAATAAAAAAATTTTAAACTTATCAGGTTATCTGCCTCTTGAATATCAAAATAAAAAATTTTCAATTATAAAAGAAAAAGATTTATCTATAAAAGTTACTTCGGTTAGTTTTAATCTTGAGAATTTCACGTTTTTAATTCCTTCAAATATTAAAGAGTTATCATGTAATTCTGAGATTGATTTAACCTTAAATGGAAATATTGATGATCTGAACATTATTGGGAAATTAATGCTTGATCGGGGCAAATTTTTGCTTGATTCACCAGGTATTGAAATAAAAAATTTCAATAGTTTTCTTTTATTTAAAAAAGATAAAAAAGTGGAAATAAAAAAAATTGCCAGCTATATCAATGATAATTTTTTTGAGATATCAGGCGAATTTGGTCTTAGAAAAGAGGAAAGAATTCTTAAATTAACAAGTTATAAAGGTACTATAAGAAATGTTCCTTTTGTGAATGTTAATGCAAATACCAGAATTGATCTAAAAGACGAAAAAAAAATACATATAGAAAATTTTTCAATGCTTATGGAAAGCACCAGTAAAATGTTTATAGACGGCACTATTTATAATAAAAAAGATTTGAATTTGAAATTGGATTTTGTAAATGTAAATCTTTCCCCTATTAACAAAATTTTTCAATTAGATTATGGGTTAAAGGGTATTTTAAACGCCAGGAATAAAATAAAAGGAGATATTGATAACCCTGTAATAGATTGTGATTTTATGCTTTCAGGCGGAATAACCAAAGAAATATTATATGAAAAAATATCAGGGAAAATAAATTTAAATTCGGAATCCATTAATTTGAATTCATTAATTTTACAAAATAAAAATGAATTTTTTAGTTTATCAGGTGTTTTACCCCTTGAACGCAGCAAGGATAAAATTTCGATTTCCACAAAAAACCACACACGATTAGCGCTAAAAGCAAAAAATTTTAATTTGTATTTTCTGCCGCAATTTGTAAAAAATATAAATAAAAGTTCTTCAAATTTAAATTTTGATTTAACGATTGATGGCCCGCTAATTGATTCTAAAATTAATGGGAATATAGATATAAAATATTTAACCTTAAATACTAAAAAGACATCTGAAAATAATACTGCTTTTGATGAACCTAAGAAGATGAATGTTAAACAAAAAAATCACGAAAATAAAATTTCATTAGAGAATTTCAAAGGTGAATGGACTGATAATCATATAATGATATTAGGAACCATTTTGAAATATAATGATTACTATTTAAATGTTTCGGGAGAAGGTGTATGGAAAGAAAAAGAATTCAATTTTAATTTTTTGAAAGTTGATGGAAAATATAAACAGTATCGTTTAGTAAATCTTGAACGTTTTTCAGGAGGAATTGGAACAGAAAGAGCTTTTCTTAAAGATAGTAAATTTATGTTTGCTGATGGTGAAATTTCAGCTTTTGGTACTTATAGCTGGAATGGAACATATAATATGGATATAGCTATAGAAAAATTTGATTTGCGCACATTAGCATATATTTCAGGATTTAATGAAGATATAAAAGGGAAGCTTAATGCTCAGGGCTCATTTTCGAATAGTATAAATAATGTAAGCAAAATTGATATAAATATTCTTGTTAAGGATACAAAATACAGTGATCAGGAAATAGGAGATATTGTTGCCAATATTACTACTCCTGAAAATAATGTAATTGCATTATCCCCATTAATAATCAAAGGAAAAACTATTTCAAGGATTGAAGGAAGATTTCCATATCCTTCAAAAGATAAAAAAGATGGGAAATTTTTTTTAAAAATAAATTTAGAAGATATTGATTTGAAATTACTTAATGCTTTTACAAAAAATATAAAAAATTTTAATGGTAAAATCCGCACTGATTTTACTGTTAATGGATCATTTGCGGATATGGATATGAAAGGTAATATATCTATAAAAGACGGTGAATTTTTTCTTCCTGCTATGAAAAAAAAATTCACAAATATAAACACTAATTTAAATCTGGATAAAAACAAGGTTATATTAAATAAAGCAAAAGCTCTTATTGGAAATGGTATTATAGAAGCTAATGGAACAATTACATTAGGTGGTGAAGCTTTCCAGAATTTAGACTTAAAAGTAAATGTGAATGATTGGTTATTTTTGGGATTACCTGATCTTGAAGCTAAAATAGATGGTGAAATGACTGTTCAGGGAAATCTAAAAAGAATAAAAGTAAAAGGCACTTTCACATCTCAGGAAGCAAAATATACCAGAGAATTTGAAGAGCAGAGTCCTGTTGATTCTTTAATAAATAAAAAAATTGAAGAATCAAGTATTTTAACAGAATATGATTTGGAAATAATACTACCTAAAAATGCATGGGTTAAAAATAAACAAATAAATGCTGAAGTAAATGGTCATTTATTTTACCGTGATAATGAAAAAGGCAGTTTCCTGACCGGAAGATTATCTGTTATCAGAGGGGAATATAATTTTGAGGGGGGAAGACGTTTTAACATTTTAGTTGAACCAGAATATAATTCATATCTTGAATTTTTGCCTGAAGAAAGCAAAGTCACTCCCAAATTCCATTTTTTGGGCAAATATATTGGAAAATATAAAGGGGAGGATAAAATAATAGAACTTCGAGTAGGAGGAACAATTGATAAACCGGAAATCGTGCCTACTTCCCCTGATGGAACTCTGAAAGAATCAGACATATTCCCTTTTATAACATATGGAACAATTCCTTCATTAGATGATGATAAAACTCAACAAACAAATAAACCTGAATATGGAGCAATAAGTCTTGGCTTATGGGGAGACAGGTTATTATTTCAGGATGTTGAACGCAGAATGGAAAAAGAAATGGGAGTGGATATATTTCAATTTAAGACAGGTGTTTCAGATAAAGGGGAATATGAATTTCAGGCAGTGAAACTTGGCAAATATATTGCCCCTAATTTTTTTGTAGTTTATTCTCAACCTACTGTAACCAGCGAAGCAAAAAAATTTGAAGCACAGTATCAGATTAATAAATACTTTTTTATTAATACAGAAATGGATGACAAAGGGACGAGAAATGTTGATTTAAAATTTAGGTTTAGATATTAAAGAGAGAGCATAGGAGATTATATTGATATTTAAAAAAATAATTTTCATTTTAATATTTGTTATTTTTTTCTCAACAATTATTTTTGCTCAGGATACATTAGAATCATTGCATATTAATGTTTCAGACAAAATAACAGGTGAACCCATAAAAAGTGCTTTAGTAGAAATATCTGATAGCAAAAAAATTACTCAAACAGATGAAAATGGTAATTTATTTATATCAAAAATCAAACAGGGTAAATATGTAATAAAAATCATCTCTCCCGGTTATAGTCAGAAACTTGAAAATATTGAAATAGGAAAAGGTGAAGAGAAAAAAATTTCGTTTAAACTTGAATTTGCAATTAATATAATGGCTAAACCTCTTGTTATAACAGCGAAAAAAACTGAAATTATTAAAAAAGAAGAAATCAGCGGACAAACACTTAATAGAGATAATTTTAAAAATACTGCGGGTATAGCAGAAGATGCTTTTAAAGTAATACATACATTGCCTGGTGTTGTAAAAGAAGCGGACTTCAGCGCGGGTATGTATGTGCGCGGTGGAGAAAAAGAACAAAATCTTGTTTTAGTAGATCGCATATATTTAGGTAATCCTTATCATATGGGAGGTTTCAATAGTTTAATTAATCCTGATATAATTGAAAAAATAGATTTTTATGCAGGAGGCATGCCTGCTGAAGGCGGACAGGCGCTTTCTTCAGTAATAGATATAACAACACAGGAAGGAAACAGCGAAAAAATAAAAGGCGATATTGATATCAGCCTTCTGACTTTAAAATTAAAATTTGACGGCCCTTTAAATAAATTAAATGGGAACTGGCTTGTTTCAGGAAGACGGTCATATTATGATTTGCTGCTAAATGCTATAGATCGTAAAAATACTGCCATCCCGAATTTTGGAGATTATCTGGAAAAGTTTGTTTTTCGTCCAAATTCACAAAATCAATTAAATTTTACTTTTTTGCAGACTCAGGACAATCTAAAAGTTGATTTTGAAAACAATGAAGAAATTAAGGATAAAACAGATTTTAAAAAATACCTATTTGATGATTTTCAAAATATTTATAGTTTAGACTGGAAATATCTTTATAGTAAAAATTTTTATATCCAGAGCACACTGGCACATAATAGAGAAAAAGTAGATGTGGAAATGACAGCATCCACCGCTCCTGTAATGTTTAGATATGATTATTTTTCAAATACTCTCAGGCAGGACTATACTTTTCTTATTCCCGAACATGAAATTAAGACTGGATTGTATTTAAGCAATACGGATATGCAATTTAAATCGAAATTCAGATTTTTTAACAATGAAATTCAAAGTGGAAATCAAAATGTAAATACTATTGATTTAGATTATGATTATAGAAGCGCTGAAGAAAACAATAATGTTAATTATAATGGATATTTTTTACAGGACACATGGAAAATACTGGATTCCACTTTAAGTACAAGATACGGTGTTCGCACTGAATATTTTTCTTTAACAGATATATGGGTATATTCTCCAAGATTAAATTTTATATATAATTTAAATAAAGAATATACACTAAAAACCGCATGGGGACATTATTACCAATTCCCGGTTGATTTTATCAGAACAAGCAAAGATAGCGGAAATCCTAATCTGAAACCTGAAAGAGCTGACCATTATATAGCTGGAATAGAACATTTATTTGACAAAGACAATATGGGCAGATTGGAATTATATTACAAAGATTATTCACAGCTTATAGCACAGGAGAAATCAGATATTAAATATTCAAATAGAGGAGATGGATTTTCAAAAGGATTTGATTTATTTTTACAAAGAAAAGAAACAAAAAAGATAAATGGATGGATTACATATACATATTGCATAAGCAAGCGCAAATTTGATGAATCAGTCGGATGGATATATCCTGAACATGATCAGCGTCATACTTTATCTATTGTCGGGAACTATAATTATTCTTCAAAATGGACATATAGCTGGACATGGTCTATAAATTCAGGTAAACCATATACTCCTGTTATAGGAAGAGAATATATTGCTGATTTGGATAAATGGTTACCTGTTCAAGGCGATGCAAATTCTGCTCGATTCCCAACATATCATCGCCTGGATTTTAAAATTTCACGCAATTTTAAAATGGATAATAGAACAGAATCTTATTATCTTGATATAATGAATTTGTATAATGCTCAAAATATATATGATTATAGCTGGAATAAAGATTATTCTAAGCAAGAAAAAATTTATTCTTTACCTTTTATTCCGTTTATTGGAATGGATATAAGTTTTTAGTAATATTGACATTATAATATCTCTATGATAGGTTTAATCATATGTTTTCTATGTAAATAGGAGAATAACAAGTGCTAGAAAAAAAAGTGACATGGCAGGAAAAAGATGGAATTAAATATTTAAAATTTGATAATCTGGAACTTAATGGTATTTATTCTCAAGGAGTAACATCCCGTTTAGGCGGTGTTAGTTCTTCTCCATATGCAAGTCTGAATTTAGGTTATTTTACCGGTGATTCAGATAAAAATGTTGCTGAAAACAGACAGCGTATGTGTAGAGCGTTAAATCTTATAAATACAAAAATGATTGCAGCTGATCAAATTCACAGCAATAGAGTATCAATTGTTTCAGATAAAGGAGTAAATGGCGGGTGGGAAGATCCGCGTCGTGCTGTGAGGATGTCAGATGCAGTTATTACATCTCTCCGCAATCTGACTCTAATTATTACATCTGCAGATTGTGTCCCAATTTTAATCTACGATCAAAAAAAAGAAGTAATTGCGGCTGTTCATGCAGGATGGAAGGGAACAGGATTGGAAATTACTAAAAAAACAATTGGTCAGATGATACAAAATTTTAAAACAAATCCTGAAGACTGCCAGATTGCATTGGGTCCAAGTATCGGGATTTGCTGTTATACTGTTGATATAAAAGTAATAGATTTTTTCCGATCAAGATTTTCATACTGGCGTGAAATTTTTAATCTGGAAAAAAATACACTTGGCAAATTGAATCTTGCAGAAGCTAATCGCAGGCAATTAATGGAAGCCGGCGTTCCAGATAAAAATATTGCAAATGCAGGAATATGCACCTCATGCAGTTCAGATTTATTTTTCTCTTATCGCAAAGAGAATGGAAATACAGGACGGCAGATGAGCTTTATAACATTAGCTCCAAAATGATTTTGTGTTTTTTTATTATTTGTAGTTGCTTGATTTATCAAGCTTTTTTTATGTTCGATAAATCGAACAACTACATTTTTATCCTTCTGTAGCTAATATAGTTCTTTCTTTTAAAGTTTTTTCTGTGCTTCAGTTATCCAATTCTTACCTAGCAAAGGTGTTAACAAACTTATAACGAATTCTCTTTGTGAGGATTCAAGCCTTTCCAATTCCTTAAGCCCGGAATTTATATTACCATCAATAATATTTTTATATATTCTTCCAGAAATAAAATAAGGAGAAAGAATTTTAACAATTTTTTTATTTTCTTCTTTATCAAGTAAAGATTCTAACTGAACAACTGCTTTTGATTCTTTTTTTATAATTAATTCCTGAAGTATTAAAGCCAGTATTTCAACAAGCATTTCTTCGGGAAACTTTTTAGATTCTGTTAATATTTTATCAAGTATTTCGCCAGCAATCTGTTTATTATCAACAAGAAGGTTGTAAAGAAGATTATTTGATAATAAATATAAGTATAATATATTTTTCTTTAGGTTATTATTTTCAATATTTTTAGTAATTTTTTCATTTTTTTTATGATCGAGATTTTTAAATATAATAGGAAGATACAGCGCGTTATTTTTTTCAAGGTCTAGTTTACTTAAAATTGAAATTAATCTTGATGAAGTTTGGTTATTTAAAAGATGTGGAAGAAAAAAATATGGATTAAGTTCAATGGCTTTCTTATAACATTCATTTGCTTCTTCATGCTTCTCAAGATAATCCAATGCAATACCTTTGTCATTCCATGCATTAGCATTATTAGGATTAAGCTCTGTTGCTTTATTATAGCAGTTAATTGCTTCTTCATATTTCCCAAGATTACCTAATGCAATACCTTTGTTATACCATGCTTTATCATCATTAGGATGAAGCTCTATTACTTTATTATAACAGTTAATTTCTTCTTCATATTTTCCGAAATTTCCTAGTACAATACCTTTATTCCCCCATGCACTACAATTATTAGGATTAAGCTCTATTACTTTATCATAGCAGTTAATTGCTTCTTCATATTTCCCAAGATTACCTAATGCAATACCTTTG
>CAYWFU010000001.1:38307-73168 GCA_964457585.1 uncultured bacterium
TTATACCATGCTTTATCATCATTAGGATTAAGCTCTATTGCTTTATCATAACATTCAATTGCTTCTTCATGCTTCTCAAGATTACCTAATGCGACACCTTTATTATTCCATACATTTTCATTATTGGAATTAATCTCTATTACTTTGTTATAACAGCTAATTTCTTCCTCATATTTCCCAAGACAACCTAATATGATACCTTTAATATACCATGCATTATCATCATTAGGATTTATCTCTATTACTTTGTTACAACATTCAATTGCTTCCTCATACTTCCCGAGATTACATAATGCAATACCTTTGTTATTCCATGCACTATCATCATTTGGATTTATCTCTATTACTTTATTATAGCAGTCAATTGATTCCTCATATTTCCCAAGTTTATTTAATACACAACCTTTGTTATACCATGCGTTATCATCATTAAGATTAATCTCTATTACTTTATTATAGCAGTCAATTGATTCCTCATATTTCCCAAGATCAAACAATTCATTCCCTTTTTCATTCCAATCTTCTTCATCCCCTGATTTTTCTTTTTTCATGAATCTTTCTGGTTCAAAAGACGTTAGCTCTGCTTCCTGCATTCTCTTTTCAAAAACAGATATTCTCTCTTTTGCTTTACAATATAAGCTGTAAAACATATCTTCTTCGGGTATTTCATTAACTCGTTGTTCAAGTTCATCTTTAGTAAAAAGTATTGCAAAAAAATCTGCAATAAAACTCCATTTTTCATCAATCGAAGCACCTTTTCTCCATTTAAGCCATAATCCAAGCAGAGGTTCTGTGGGAATATAAAATTGCTCCCTACCCTTTGTAACTTTTGCGGATCGGATATATTTTTTTTCTAACAATCTCTTTAAATAAGTAGAAAGTTCATTCGTAACAATATCTGTTCCTGATGCAATATTTTTTGGCTGAGAGGAAGAATCAGCAATGGCAATGAATTCAAGCACTCGTCGCTCCTTTGCCGATAAACTCCATAATCGTTCTTTATAAATTTCTGTTAATTTTTCAAACAACTCTGACATTAAAGATATGGATTCATTTTTAAATGTTTCTTTTTCTTTATCTTGAATATTTTTCCCGCATTCTGCCATGCCAATTTCATAAAGAGGATATATCATTCTTGGGATACCGCCTGAAAGAAAAACAATTGCCTGAATTAATCTTTTTCTTTTCATTCCAAAAGGAGTATTAAAAAATTCAGTGAGACATTTATATTCTTTAGAATAAAATTCGGTTATTTTTGTTAAAAGTTCAAATATCTCGTCAGTATTGAGGAGTTCCAATGAATGAAGCCTGAAATAACCATATACAGGGCTATTATATTTTTGCAGGTCTTCAAATATACTTACTGATGTTGCGATAATCATTAAGAAATTGGATCTATTTATGAGACTGAAAAAATCCTGTTTATCTTTTTCCGCCATATCTTTAAAAATGTGATCCAGATTTTCAATCATCAATAGAACAATTTTCTCTTTTTCAAAAATCTGTTTCAATGCAGATACACATTTATTGAATTTTTCTTTTTTATTTTTTGTATTCTCGATTTTTTTTAACATTAATTCGGCTAAAGAAGAAATATTTTCATCTGCAAGAGTTCTTTGTGATTGTCTGGATATTTCCTTGATTGCTATCTGCAATATATCAGTTGTAGAATGTGCGCTAAACAACTCTTCGGGAAGAATAACAGGAAGCCATTTATTGGTTAACAATGTATCTTCTTTTATTGCATAAAAAATGTTCCATAAAAGATGAGTTTTTCCTATTCCCTGCGGTCCATAAAAAAGATGATGCTGAGGAAAATCATCTTGTTTTAAAGTTTGCAGTTCTTTGATTATAAGAGCGCATAGTTCAATCCTCTGCTTTCCAACAAATAATTTTTTTAAATTTTCCGAAGATTCAATTGCCGGATGATAACGGCTTATAAATAATTCACTCATATTTTTTCCTATCTAACCGGATACCTTGTCCAGAAATCTTTAAATAATTTTAGACGAAAAGAAATAATTCCATGTTCTTCTTTTATTAAAAGATCATCGCTGAGCCGCTCAAGCAGATCACTATAGTCTTCATTTGACCATGTATTTATTGGAGAAATACTTTTAAAATATTCTTTTGGTTTTGCTTGCTTAGTAAGCTCTGCAAGAAGATTGTAGGCTGCTTTTGGTTTATCCCCCGGATATCTTTTCGGAAAGTCATGGAACTCACGTAAAAGATTATTTCCTGTGATTTCCAAAAATTCTTTATCATAAACTTCCTGTGGAGTAATATTGTTTTTATTATTTTTAAATTTTGATTCTTTCCATATTGAAACAAAAGCATGAATAAGATAAGGTACTTGTTCACCCAGAAGTTCACATGCATCTTCAATATCTTTTTTAGTAACATGAATTTCAGAATTAAAAAGAAGTTCTTCAAATAGTATCATGCCATTAATCTTACTTAGCGGTGGTATTGATATTTTTTCAAAACAATCTAAAATATTACTTCTGTTTCCAATGATTCTTGCTTCCGAATCACTACTTGCAGATATAAAACGGATATTTTTTCTTTTGCAAAGATTTTCAAAAAGCAGAAAAAAACATTTTAATTCATCATCGTTTTCTTTTATGTTTCTTAAAAAATCAGCAAATTCATCCATAAGAATAAGATAATTTTTATTTATTTCAAATAAATGTTCTATTGTATTAAATAAATCTTCTTTTGCTTCTTTTTCTTTGTTTTCTCTTATGTCTTCTCTCTCAACTTCATTTTTATCTTTTGATAATGAATAAGCTATTGTACCTATAAAAGCTGTGCAAGAATGTATATTTCTTAGTTGAACAAAAAATGGGAGGAAGCTGTTAAATGGTTTTTCAGAAAGTACATGCATGATTGATGTTTTACCCATTGCTCTTGGCGCATGCAAAGACACATGTTTGCTAATCAATTTTTCTTTAATTTCATTAATGATTTTTTCTCTTCCAATAACTTCTTCCTCAGGAGGAAGAATTCTAATTCGTATTGGGAAATTCGGTATTTTTTTACTATTCTTAAGCCAATTTAAATGTCTAAAAAGCCTCTCTTCATTAAAAACATTATCAAAATAAAAATATTCTGAAATATTTTTTACCTCACAATGTCCTTTGGGAGTAGAAGATAAGAGTTCAATTTCTAGATTTTCTTTTTTAGCAAATTTTTCTGCAGATTCTGAACATAAAAAATAAGCAGATGTAATCATTGCATCATCAATTTTATTTAACATTAATTTTAGAAACTCATCTGAACGCATATTTTTAAGGTCTTTTTTATTAATATCTTTGGGGATTTTGTTTTCTTCACTCTCACTTAACCATCTAAAAATTTTATCTTTTATAGATTTGCAGGATTTAATACTATTTTTATTTGTCGGAATTTGATATGCAATTCGGTTTTGTTCTTGAAATATTTTTTCATTTAGCTTGTCAACAAATTCAGAGAGTTTTTCATTAACTAAAGTTTGATATGCAACTCGCCATGAATTTAATAATAGATTTAGATTTTTATGCCAATCAGAATCAAACTTTAAATCATCTGGAAGATATTTAATAATCTCTTTATATTTCCCTATTTCATCACTCATTGTTTTCACCTATTTATTATATTATAAACAAAATTGATTATAAACACTTTTGTTTATAATTAACTTATAACATAAATAGTAAGTCATGTCAAGTTTTTAATAATCCTTCTCGTTGATGTATACTCAAACTAATCAGGTTTGCGAATTTAGAATGCTCATATGTGCTTCAGATTGGAACGATCTGATTGAGCAAAACCACAGGTGTAGTTTTAATTACATTGAGGATTTTGTGAATGAAGATCGTTTCAAGATGGAGTACAGAGGGGCGTTATAAATTCGCAAACCTGATTAGTTTGAGTATAAATAAATTACAGGGATGTTTGCAGGTATTTCTATTATAGTGTTAGAAAAAACTTCCGCAACTAATATACTGCTTATCGAACGTTATACTACTTTTTTGCATTATCCGATAATTTTAATGCTTTTATTGTTAACTCATTTGCCAGCTTAAATGAATTGGTGCGTATTATTTTTTTAATTTCCGGGATCATAACTGGACTCATACTAAATTCTTTTAACCCCATACCTATAAGAATTAGTGTTGCTATTGGATCTCCAGCCATTTCGCCGCACATACTAACTCCAATATTATAAGTTTTAGCGGCATCTACAATATTTTTTATCAGTCGCAATACTGCCGGATGCAATGGCTCATAAAGATAAGCAACTTTTTCATTAGCTCTTTCTACAGCTAAAGTATATTGTATTAAATCATTTGTGCCAATACTAAAAAAATCAACTTCCTGTGCTAATAAATCGGCAATCATTGCAGCTGAAGGGATCTCAATCATTACTCCGATTTTTATTTCTTCATCAAAAGGGATTTTTTTACTGCGCAGCTCTTCTTTTGCTTCGTTTAAAATATTTTTTACTTTTTTAAGCTCATCCAGTCCTGAAATCATCGGAAATAAAATTTGTATGTTTTTTAATATACTTGCTCTTAAAATAGCTCTCAATTGTGTTTTAAACATGTCTATATTCTGCAGGCACAATCTTATAGCGCGAAGTCCTAAAAATGGATTCATTTCCCCTGATACATCTATTGAGGATATGAATTTATCGCCACCAATATCCAATGTTCTGATGACTACAGGACGCGGGGCCATCTTAACAACAACTTCCCGAAATGCATTTAACTGTTCTTCCTCTGTCGGCAGATCCTCACGATTCATAAAAAGGAATTCAGTTCGATAGAGCCCTATCCCTAAAGCACCATGTTCTATTACAGAGTCAACTTCTTCAGGGAATTCTATATTAGCATGCAAAAATACAGTATGATTATCAATTGTAATGGCAGGCAGATCTTTTAATTTAGCCAGTTCCTTTTCAACCTTTTCCTGCTTTTCCTGTAATAATTTATATTTTTTTATTGTTGCCGGACGGGGATTTATAACAACGATACCTTCATTACCATCAACTATTAATATATCATTTGTAAATACTTCACGGGTTATAACCTCCAGACCAACTACCGCAGGAATTTCTAATGAACGGGCCATAATAGCAGTATGAGATGTTTTCCCTCCAATATCAGTTATAAAACCAGCAACTTTTTCCTTATGCATCATTGCAGTATCTGACGGTGACAAATCATATGAAACTATAATTACATCTTTTTCAACTGTATCTAATGAAGCATGTTTTTCACCTAACAAATTACGCAATAATCTATTACTGACATCTTCAATATCGCTTAATCGTTCTTTTAAATACCCATCATTCATTTTTGAAAATATATTTGAAATTTTTTCTAATACTTTAGTTAGGATATATTCTACGTTTAGTCTTTCTTCCTGAACACGCTGAATGGTTTCCTGAACAAGCATTGGATCTTCTAATAAAAGAAGATGTGCCTGAAAAATATGCGCATGTTTTTCATCTATTTCACGTATTATCTTTTGCTGTAAACCGACAAGTTGTTTTCGTGTATTAATTATCGCATTTTTAAATCTTTCTATTTCTTTAGGGATATCTTCATTTGCAATAATCTTTTTTTCAATTTTAAAAGTTTTTTTGCTTAAACTATATGCTTTACCAATTACTATCCCTGAAGATGCAGGAATACCTTTAACAATTTTTTCTTTTTTTTCTATATCTTTTTCCATACTATTTAATCCTATTCTTCTTCAAATTTACTTTCAAATAGCATCTCTAAATTTTTTAACATTTCTTCTGCATCAGGCCCCTCAATAAAAATATTAATTGTACTTCCAGGTTCCGCAGCTAAAGTAAGAATTCCAAGTACACTTTTTCCATTAACTGTATAGTTATCTTTTGATAAAGTAACCTCAGATTTAAATTTATTTGCAACTTGCACCAATTTTGCGGCAGGTCTTGCATGCAATCCTTGTTTATTCTTTAAAACTAATTCTTTTTCTATTCTCATCATTTAATTTAAATCCCCTGAATAAGATTTTTGATGTTAACTTTCCATTCATTGTCAGGGGAAAGTGAAAATCTCCAATTTGGTAATATAACAGAATTTTGATATACTTTTTCCAAACCTGATTCCGACTGAGAAATAGTTTCAATCGGAAATCTCCATAATAAACATGGTATATTAAAATTAAAACTCATTTTTATTTTTTGCCACTCATCAAAGACTTGAAGAGAAGAAATGTTTTTTTCTTCACCAACACTATCTAATGTTTTATTATCCAATTCCTTATCAGCTATTTTATAAAATCTATCATATGCTTTGCCTGCTAAAAAAGTAAAAGCAAATTCAGCTCCAAACCATAACAGAAGTTCCACATCACCTAAATTTTTTATTGTATAATTTATATCCAGATGCACATTTGTTTTTGAAATTAAAATAGATTTTATAATAGAAACCGGGATTTGTTTTTTATTATGTAATATTTCCCCGTTTCTTTGAAACAAAATTTCTATATATTGTTCTTTATCTTCAATTTTATATGTGTATGGCTGATTAACAAAATTACCCTGTTCAGTAAAAATATTTCGCTCGAAATTCTCTAAAGTTGTATTTTCTTCCAAAAAATGATCAACTAAATATCTATGCTGATATCTGTCATAATTAATATATTTTTCAAGCCCGGATTCTTTGCTATTTAAAATATCATGAATACTTTTTGTTCCTTTAGTGTCATGAGAAATTTCTGCTGCTTTGTTTATAATTTTACTATGATAAAATTCTTTTCTTCGTGAAAATGTATCAATTATATTAAATGAGCATGGTTTATAATCCATCTCAAAAAGTACTCCTCCATTATGCGGATCAAAATAATAATTAGCATAGGCGGAATTTACTATTATCTCAGGATGTCCATCGCAATTAAAATCCTCTTTTTTAATTTCAATCCATTTATCGTCATCATAAGTAGTTTCGTCAATAATCTGTTCAGCTTTAATTAAATGATTAAAAACAGCGCTTCTTAAATGCGGTAAATAAAGCCCGCCAAATACTCCATGCCAATAAGCACAATTACACTGCGCTTTCCATAATTCTTTTTGCGCTTTCTGCTTAATATCCATAGGAACACAGCTTGCAGAAATCTTTTGACCTACAAGAAGCATTTTTTTATGCATTATATTACTTTCCTGATATTTAAAAAAATAATTTCTCCAGAATCCGCCTCGCAGCAGTGCCCTGTAATCTTCAAGTTGATTCCTGTCTTTTAATTCTGATTTCAATTTTTCCAGTTTCGCCTGTTCATCCCCTACCAAAGTCCATTCCGACATTTCTGTATAAGAACCATCCGAAATATAAATAATACCAAGTGGTGAAGCTTTTTCAAGATATTCAGAAAAAGTTAATAATTGCAGCCACTCTTTATTTTCAATCAATGATTTAAAAAAATTTTCTAACCAGTGTTCTTCATATACCCAGTGAAAAGTTTCAGGCCATGAACCAAATTTCTCTCCATCGTCAATCATAACAACTAAATTATTGCCAGAAGTTGAACTTAAATTGCGAAGATAATTAATTGTCTCCTCATGCATACGAAATGGAATAGTATAACGCAGTTTTTCACTTATCGGAAAAATTTTGATGTATTTTCCCTGTTCCTCAGTTTTAAAATATCCCAAAATTTCCTCAGTTTTTAATCCTACAAACTTAAAATGAGCATCATCCAGAATAGTATATTCTATCCCTGCTTCATTTAAAGCTTTTGGCAGATGCGATTCCCATACTCTTTCTGCCAGCCACATACCTTTAACTTTATAGGAAAATGTTTTTTCAATATAATCACTTAATAATTTAATCTGTCCTATTTTGTCATAATCTGGAATTACAGGAAGAATAGGCTCATAGAATGCTCCGCCAATAAGTTCAACCTGATTACGATTTACCAGAGTACGTATTATATCAAAATATTCAGGATGATTTTTTTCAAACCATTCAAGTAATACACCTGAATAATGGAGACTGAATTTAATTTCAGGATATTTCAATAACATATTTAAAAAAGGCTGATACGCCTGAATATAATTTTTTTCAAAAACCGAATCAAAATTACCAACTGGCTGATGACAATGTATTCCTAATACAAGATTCATTTTTTTCATAAAACCTCGAATTTAAGGCTTGCGTTCTTCTTCTAAATCCATACCCCAGCGTCTTTTTAAATAGATATCTGTCTGACGAATATTAGTATTAACTAAAAGGCTAACTATTGCTTTTGCAAGTTTAATTGGATCATGACGAATAAAATTACTTTTAAATAATAAGTCATCTTCAAGAATTTTAATACCCATATTTTTTAATATTTCATGATTTACCTGCACAGATTCCGCCTTTATTTTCTTATATTTGATTAGTAAATCCTCTGGAATAGGTGCGTTATTAATCATCACATATTTAAAAATATTTTTACCTGTATGTTCAAGAATTGTACGTACATGATCTTCAACTGCATATCCATCTGTCTCACCGGGTTGTGTCATTATATTGCAAACATATATTTTAATAGCCTGGCTTTTTATAATTGCTTTAGAGATATCATTAATTATCAAATTAGGCAATAAACTTGTATATAAGCTACCAGGTGATAAAATAATAATTTCAGCTTCTTCAATTGCTTTTATACATTCCGGATTTGGTTTGCATTCTTTAGGCTTTAAAGAGACATTTTTTATTTTTTGCAGGGTCTTTGATATATTACTCTCTCCTTCAAGTAATTCTCCATTCTCAAGTTCTGCTGCTAATACTACATTTTCTAAAGTGGCTGGGATTACCTGTCCTCTTATCGCCAGTACTTTGCTTGATTGACGAATCGCTTCAGTAAAATCACCTGTAACTTTGGTCATTGCCGCAATAAACAGATTACCAAAACTGTGTCCGGCTAATTCTTCACTTTGTTCTGTAAATCTATATTGGAAAATATCTCCCATTAACGGTTCCTGATCAGCAAGAGAAACAAGACAATTACGTATATCACCGGGCGGAAGAACTTTAAAATCTCTGCGTAAACGTCCTGAACTGCCTCCATCATCTGCAACAGTAACTATAGCTGTAATATTGCTGGTAATCTCCTTTAAACCTTGAAGTACTATTGGCAAGCCAGTTCCTCCGCCAATAGCAACAATCTTTGGACCTTTTTCCAATTGCCGTTTTTTAAAAACCATATCAACGATTTCATCTTCTCGTTCTGGAATAAGCACATTTAAAATAGATTGAAATGATTTTTGTATTCCCATAATAATCAAAACACTTCCTGCACCAAAGAAAATAAGGTTAAAATAATAAGGATAAAATTCGCTTATTAAAAAAGTTTTATAATAAGCAACCCTATCACTTACTCCAAAAACTATAAAAAGAATTCCTAGAAAGACCAATAATAACCAGCGTTTAACTTTCATTCCCGGGTATAACCATTTTAATCTTTTCATTTTAAAATACCTCAATCATTCTCTATCAATATCTCTATAAATTGTTTTAACTGCATAATCTTGTTTCAGTAAATGCGATGCCAGCTCATCAGCAATAACTACTGAGCGATGTTTTCCGCCAGTACATCCGATTGCTATAGTTAGATACGCTTTAGTTTCAACAATATATTTTGGGAGTAAAAAATCAATAAGAGAATATAATTTATCAATAAATTCTTGTGTCATTTTTTTTTCCAGAACATAATTTTTAATTTTATCTGTTTTCCCATTTAGCGGTTTTAGCTCTTCAATATAATGAGGATTTGGCAAAAAACGAACATCGAAAACAATATCCGCATCCATAGGAATTCCAAATTTATATCCAAAAGCATATAACCTTATTAACAATTTATATGCATTTTCTTTTTCGGTAAATTTACTAATAATAAAATTTTTTAAATCATTTTGTGTTAGCTCTGATGTATCAATAATATAAGTGGCTTTTTCTCGTATATGCTCCAGCATTTTTTTTTCTTTACTGATATTATCCATGATTGTACCTTCTTCACCAAGCGGATGTTTGCGGCGTGTGGTGCTATAACGACGAATAATAGATTTTTCATTCGCTTCCAGAAAAATAATATCATAATGAAATCCCACTTGATCCAGATTTTCCAGCACTTTGCAAAAACTATCCAAAAATTCTCTTTCCCTGATATCGATTACAAGCGCTACTTTATCAATGCGCTTCTCTGTTTCAGCACATATTTCAATAAATTTTTCTATTAGCATTACAGGCAAATTGTATATACAAAAAAATTCCATATCCTCGAAAATTTTAATTACTTCACTTTTCCCTGCACCTGATAAACCTGTAATAATAATAAGTTTAATATTCTTCATCATTGGGAGATTCTCTTTCTTCCAGATTATCTATGTCATTTTTATTTTTTTCTTTCTGAATACGACCGATTATTTTTTCATTAAATTCACGAGCTGTATGGTGTCCCATCTTTTTTAAGCGCAGGTTAAGTACGGCAACTTCAACTACTATAGAAACATTTCTGCCGGGTCTTACCGGTACTGTAATTTCAGGAATATCTATACCTAAAATATTGAATTTATTTTCTATAAGCCCAACACGATCATACTCTTTAGATTCATCCCATTCTTCCAATTTTACCACCAGACCTATCCTTTCCTGACTGCGAATAGCCTGAGCTCCAAAAAGGTCTTTAATATTAATAATTCCTATCCCTCTTATTTCCATATGATGTCTTGTAAGCTCTGACGCTGTCCCTACTAAAACTTTCCCTTCTCTCAAACTTATCTCCACCATATCATCAGCAACCAGACGATGTCCTCTGCCAATTAATTCCAATGCACATTCGCTTTTACCAATCCCGCTTTTTCCTAAAATCAGAACACCTATTCCGAAAATATCAACCAATACTGCATGAAAACTGGTTGTTGGTCTAAATTTTTCCTGTAAATATTTAACGATTTTATCAATAAAAGTTGCGCTGTCTAGACTGGTACGAATTATAGATACATCGTACTTGTTTGCATGTGACACAAAATCCATAGGGGGGTCTAAATGTCTGGTAATAACAAAACAGGGAGAGCTGTAATTAAATAATTTATTTAAAATATCCTTACGTTTTTTTGAATTTAAATTATGCAGATAGGTTATTTCTCTTTTCCCAAGTATCTGCATCTGCTCATAAACAAAATAATCAAAATACCCTGATAGAGCTAGTCCAGGACGATTTATACCTGCTGATGTAATTTTATTTTCTAATCCTTTATTTTTGGTGAGCAATTCAAGATCAAGAAGAGTTTTATTTTCATTATAAAGTTTACTGACTTTTAGATATGGCAATTTTTACCTCCAAATATTAGAAAATATTTTCGCCCCCAGATTTGGGTTTGATTTGCCTGATTAGAGAGTGGCAAAAGCTCTTTTAAAATAGTGAGCCATTTCGATGTTTTTGCCACTCTCTAATCGGGCAAAGATGTCCTCTAGATGGGATGCGAAAATATCACGTTATTTTTTCGCGAATCCTTAATCAATAAAAAATTAAAATTGGAGGTAAAAAAAATTATCTTTTTTCTTCCCTTTTAATTATATTTAAAACTTCTGTTTCATCTTTTGCCTGTTTCAATAAATTGCGAAAATAACCATCTTTCAATAGACGGGAAAGATTAGCTAAAGTTTTAAGATACAAATTTTCCGTATCTTCTTTTGGAGCAATCAGCAGAAAAAATAAATAAACTTGAGCGCCATCTAATGCGCCAAAATTAACTCCATTTGTTGAACGGCCAAAAACCATACAAATCTTTTTTACAATAGAAGTTTTTCCATGGGGGATAGCAATCCCTTCTCCAATTCCAGTACTGCCTAATTTTTCACGATCCATTAAAACTTTAATAATTTCATCAGAATCTTTTATTTCTTTATTTTTAGACAATACATTGACCATTTCTTCGATAATATCTTGTTTTTCCACTGCTTTCAGATTCATTATGATGTTCTTTTTAGTTAAAAAATCTGAAATTTGCATTTTTCTCCTCCGTTAAGAACCTATTTTAGTAGAATAATATCTATATGAATAGATTCATAAACTAACATTAATGAATTAATAATCTTTATCTATTAAACCGTATGTTCCATCCTTTCTATGATAAATTATATTTGTTCTATCTGTATCTGCATTAACAAAAACCAAAAAATTATCTCCTAATAAATCCATTTGCATTATTGCTTCATCAATTGACATGGGTTTTATTTCAAATTTTTTAGTTTTTACTACTTTATATATAGGTTCTGTTTTAACTTCATGTTCCTGTCGCATAATATTCAGAATAATATTTCTTTTAATTTTTGAAGAAAAACGCGGAGTATGTTTTGAAATTTTTTCTTTATATTTTTTTATCTGCCTCTCAACTTTTTCCAGAACCTTATCAATTGAAGCATACATATCTTCAGAACATTCTTCTCCCTGAATTGTAATTCCATTAGCGTGTATCGTTATTTCTGCTACTTGATCTGTTTTACCTTCCAGACCTAAAATAACGTGAGCATCTATTATATTATTAAAATACCTGCTTAATTTACTAACTTTTTTCTCTACATAATCACGGAGAGCAGATGTTATTTCAATATGTCTGCCAGTAATAGAGATATACATGAATTAAATCTCCTTTCATAAAAAACTTATATTTATTTACATTATCAAAAAATTTATGATACAACCCTCCTTTCATTAATCTTTTTTAAAAATGAAGATAACATATTTTATTAACCTTTGCAACAAAATATTAGCATATAGGGTAATCCCTCAGTTATGAGGGGAATTATTAAATTATTTGTTGATTGATTTATACATTTATGTCACCAGTTTTCTGGTCACCAGTCACCAGTTAAAGACGCTGAAATCTTTTTACTGGTGACGACTATGTGACTGGTGACTTTTACGTGTAATTTCCACCAATAACTGAGGCATTACAATATAGGGTGGATGGAATTGAAAATTGAGCATTGAGATTTGAGATTTAAAAACATGCTTTTAATGTAATTTAGCGAATAAAATTATTTAGAAAAGATATTTAATGCTCAATGCTCAATTGTAAATGCTCAATTGACAATAAAATCATCAAAAGATAGATGCGGGTAACGTTAAATTTTAAGGTAGGGATGAATTAGTATAATCAAATTTTAAGGAGGAGTGGGGGCAAAAAATAGAGGAAAACTTTTTGCCCCCCAGTAACGTTTTAAGGGAAACGCTACTATGTATTATGAGCTATATAACATGACTCATATAATTTATATATGCAATTAATATGCCAAGCATTAAAATATTACATTTTTCAAAAAAATGTATATATCTTAAGGATATATTAAACTTTTTTAAAAAAATCAAATTTATCTAAATGCCATTTTGACATCTGATTTATATTAATTTTATTATATATGCCATTATGGCACTAACTAAATTTATTTTAAATCTTTACATGTAGCGTCTCTTATATATCCTTCTTTTTCTGCTTCTTCAGGTGAATCGAAATAATCTTTTTCCGATTTTATCCATTTTATCTTTTCACATTTATAATGATGATATATTTTTGTTTTTCTATGCCCAACATATTTCCCTTTAGATTTCACTTCTGATATCTGCGATTTTTTTTCAATGTCTACTTTTTTCAGTGGAATCTCATCTACTTTTACTTTTGCCCCCTTTTGAAGTAAATCCAGATATTTTTGCAATCTATCTTTTTTAGGACTTTCTACTGGAGATATTGCGGGTATTGTCTGTTCTTTCTTTTCTTCAATTACTATCTCTTTTTCAACACTTTTTTCTTCAATATCTTTACTTACTTTTCTTGACCTCCATGTTAAATTCTGCATACTGGGTATCTGCCATAATCCTATCTTTTTTTCACTTGCTTGATTCTCATATTCTTCAAATTCTTTTTGATATTTAAATCCATATGAATAATCAATAATTACATACCCTTTTTTAATTAGTTCTGCATTTAAAAAAGTCCCATCTTCAAGATATACATAAACACGATAATTTGATTGATTATCGATACTCAGGGATCCGGGTAAATCAGAATCACATGAAAGCCGCACATGTTGTTTGAAAATATTATCATTAAGATATTTCACAAATTCATTAACACCAAATTCACCTGCTTCTTCAGGAACTTTAATACCAAGAAAAGATGCGCTCTCTCCAGATGAAATGACAAAAGAACCATCTGGTTTAATTTTAAATACTACGCGTAGATTTTTATAGCTGCATATATCTGTTGCATAAATATTTGTGGAAATGAAAATATAGGACAGGATGAATATAAAAAAAATATATCTTTTTTTTAAGGATAAATTTTTTATCATTTGTATCCCTGCTTATAAATAAAAGACTAAAATAATATTATAATATTAATAGAAAATATATATTAAATCAAGATTTTTTTAAATTAAAATTGTTTGACAAACAAATATTATGGTTTTATATTATCTGAAAAAGGAAAAATATGTTAGAACTTGTCGTCCCTGCACCTGATTATAATACAGCTTTAATCGCAATTAAATCCGGCGCTGATTCTATTTATGCGCCTATTGAAAATATAGTTAATCTCCGTTTTAAAGCACCGTTTTTTAATTTAAGCAATCTAAAAAAAATTATAAGCAAAGCACATAGAAACGATAAGAAGGTTTATGCAGTATTAAATCAATCTGTTTCAGAAGAAAATTTTATTTTTTTTTGTGAAACAATTGAACGTCTTATCATACTTGGAATTGATGGAATAGTTCTGGGGGATATCGGATTAATCAAGTGGGCAAGAGAACATTTTAAAAGATATACTGTTAAAATAATTGCTTCGAGTGTAATGGGTATTGTAAATAAATATGATATAACTTTTATTGAGAAATTAGGGTTGGACAGGATTATTATCCCGCGTCTTGTTACAGGCGAAGGGCTTGCTGATATATGCAATGCTTCTTCTAGTGAGATTGAAATTTATGTTCATGGGAATTTATGCCCATCATGGGATGGAGCTTCATGCAGACTAATTCATTTATATAATAATACCCTTAACAATATCTGTATTAGCAAAGACCCATCATTCACTCCCTGTTTGAAAAAATTTTATCTGCATCAAAAAAACAATAACAAGAACCTGTGGGAAACGATTGTACAATGCGACATTGCGCTTATCCCATGGTTTAACAAAATCGGGATTACGAGTCTTAAAATAATACCGGCGAATATTTCCCCTTTTTATATAAAGAAAGTCATTAATATCTGGCGTGAAGCTTTAGACAGCTATTATAATGATCCTGACAACTGGAAAATAAAAGATAGCTGGATACAAGCTTTGCAAATGATACATCATTTACCTCTGCGAATGGATATGTATTATCTTGGGAGGAATTTTTAAATGAAGCTTATAGCAGCAGCTTATACTCTTGATGATATATCTTTTTATAAGGATATTCCAATAGATATTATCAGATTTGGAGAACCGGATTGCTTTTATCGTGTTATTAAAAATTGGCCTATTGAAAATATTTCAAAGGCAATTGAAATAATTCAGAGCTCAAATAAAATACCTCAATTTCAATTTCTTAATTCACCGGTAAATCGTGATGAAACAAATTATCTGACTAAAGTTATAAGGACATTCCCGGAACTTACAATAAAATTGGAGACTTATGGCTTTATTAATATAAAAAATAAAAAAATCGCAGGAAATGGGCTTAAAATATTTAACAGGCAAAGTTTAAAAATAATAAAAAAAAGAAACTTCGAAGCATTCAGTGTTCCGTCTGATTTTACACCGGTTGAAGTCAATAAATTTAAAAAAAATCTTGAGGAAGAAAAAATTCAAGCAGGATTAGAATATTATTTTTATGGGCATAAAGAACTTTTATATAGCTGGCAATGTTTTTTAAAAAAATGGGAATCTAATCCGCATTTACTGGAAATTGAATGCAGTCATATTTGTAATAAGCAAAAATTTATCCTTACTGATTCGAATAATCCAAAAATATCTTTCGCTGTTTTAGGGAACACTATTGTCACAGCTAATCCTGAAAATAAAATTGAACAATTAAAAGATTATTCTGATGCTGGAATTACACAAATTCTTCTTAATTTCAGATTTGAAAATAGAGAAAAAATAAAAATAATAGTTGAGGAATATGTAAATAGAGTTAAAGATCAATAAGACACTCTCTTTAAAAATAATCCTTTTATGGATTTACAAAAGCGTATATTTCTCTATAGTGGTTAAATGAATTCATAACTTTTTTAACGTAATTATGTGTTTCATCAAATTTTATATTTGAAATGAATTCATCCATATCTTCCTGATCAGAACATTTTTTTATCCAGCGCTTAACATTTAAATGACCGCCATTGTAAGCAGCTAATGTATGTAATTTATTCCCATTAAATTCATCAAGCAGATAACGTATATACCATATGCCCATTTTTATATTTGTTTCAGGATCATTAAGTGAATCAACAGAAAATTTTTTCATACCAATCTGATGAGCTATAAATCTGCCGGTTTGCGGTATAATCTGCATTAATCCAATAGCATAAGCATGAGATTTTGCCTTAATTTTAAATCTGCTTTCTTCTCTTATAATGGCATAAACAAAAAGCGGGTCTATATCAAAATCTTTAGCATATTTTTCAACATATTCAGAAAAATAAGCCGGATATAAAAAAATTTTTAGAGCTTCTGGAAGGAATAACTCATCTTTTAGATAAATTCTATCTTTCTGATCTGTAATTAATCGAATAAGACTTTCAGTAACCTCAATTGCTTTGTAATACTGCTGGCTTTCTTTGCTGGCAATGATATATGTATAAAGTAAATCAATATCCTTATAATCTATTCTGCGCAGTTTTTCTATTTCTTTGCCTGCTTCATCATATAAACCTAAAATCAGTAGTTCTTTGATGCTATTTAAATATTTCAATCTATTATTATATTTTTCTGTATAAGAATATTTAGATATAAAAGAATCAAGCAGTTTATCGCTGGATATTTCTTTTTCATTGAATATTTCCGCCCAAATCTTTAATTCTTTGTATGATTTTTCAATATAATTTATTGATTGCGAGTATAAATTAGAATTTTCATAAAGATAAATTACTTTTCTGAAATTTTCTATTGCTTTATCAAGCTGTTTTTTTTGATAATATGAAACTGCTAAATCAAAATATTGTTTTTGTTCTTCCCATGAAAGACATTTGTATTTATTTAAATTAATCCAGTTTAACCTTTCACGCGCTCTAAAATAATAATAATTTTTATTATTACTATTAACTGTAAGCATTCTCTTGTATGTATTGCTTGCAAAATCCCATTCTCCTAATTTTTCATAGCATTTCCCTGTCCAATAACGTGCATCAATAGCATAATGGCTATTTGGGAAATAGCTGCATAATAATTCAAAATATTTTACTGCTTTTCTATGATTTTTTTTTTGACGATAGATGCTGGCTATTTGCCAGTATGCAGAATCGTTATACATACTCATTGGATATTTTTCAATTAATTGCAGAAAAGTGTCTATGCTATCTTCATATTTTCCTTTTGCTTCATAATATTCAGCTATTTTAAATAAAGCACTATCGCCAAAGCCGCTAAAAGAATGTTCAGTATCAATTTTTTTATATAACCATAAAGCACTATCGCCATTTCCAACTCTTATATATGAATTTGCCAGTTCAAATAGGGAATCAACATATGTTTCGCTTTCAGGGTATTTACTTATAGCTTCTTTAAAAAATTCCACAGCTTTCCAATAATTATAACGTTTATAATAAGCTTTCCCCATCATATTATAACAATTGTCATTTAAGTCCTTATCCATATTTTTATCGATAATCTCTTTAAATTGTGCGATAGCTTCTTTATATGCACGTGAATAAAAATAAGCCATCCCTCTGTCCCATATATGGGAAGATTCAATTTTAAATTTATATGATGGATATTTTTTTTCAATGTATTTTATATTAGTTAATGATTTAATCGCATATTCACTTTTTGGATATAAAGAAATTGCCTTCTGATATGTTAATAATGCATCAGTCCAATTCATCATTAATTCAAATAAAATACCTTTTTCATAAAAAACCATTGCTGGATTCCAATATGGATACTTTTCGATAATTTTATTAATTTCATCAATTCCTTCACGATATTTTTTATCTTTTTTAAAACATAATGCTCTATTATAGTAAGCATCGCATATATAAAAACTATTTGGATATTTTTCAATTAAAAGTCCATAATAATACACGGCATAATGATACTTTTTAATATCTCTATAGCATTCAGCCATATTAAAAAGAGCATAATCAGCAAGTACAGTATCCCTTTGAGTAATCAGATAATAATAATCAATTGCTTTTGCAAACATTTTTACCTGATGATATGAGCGGGCAATTAAATATTGATAATTTAAGGGGATTTCTACTGTTGATATTTCTTTCAATTCCTGTATTTCATAATCATTCTCAATAAGCTGCACAGCTTGCGTATATTTGCGTTCTTTATATAAATCTTTCAATTTTGCCAATTTAATATTCAAATTAGAGGCTAATGAGATATTACTCAGAAATAATAAATTTATAATAAATACAATAATTGACTTTTTCATAATTGCTCCAAACTTTTATACTCAGCGAATTTATAACCTCGCTGAGTATATTATATATCGATATTTTCCGGTAAATTCTTTATCATTATTACTTCTGTCCCTTTATTTGGGATAACATTAAATTTCACTTCATCCATAAATCCTTTAATTAAAAGAATCCCTCTTCCATGATCTGAAAAAATTACAGAATTATCACGAGGATCTTTTATTTTATTGACATCAAAGCCCTTGCCATGATCACGAACACTAACAATGATTTTGTCTTTTTCCTTATAATAATAAACCCCGATCCATTCTTCCTTATCAAAATCTGAACCATAACTTATCGCATTTATAACAGCTTCTTTAACAGCAACAGTCCATTCGTATACTGTATCATCATCAAATCCTATCAGTTTTCCAAGTTCTTCAGTTATTACATCAATAGCAAAAACATAATCAAAAACTGCTCTGAGATTAATTTTCAATACTTTTTTATCTTTATTCTGCTCCTGAGGTATATCCTCAATAGATCTCTTAAAAAAAATATTTTCAATATCAACTTCATCAAAATTTATTGTAGATGTTATCATATTTTTTTCTTTCATAAGCTGTAAAATTTTCATTGTAGCTTTTTTTATTACTTCATCAAACCATTTATCCATATATGTTATTACCATTGTACCATGAAGAGCATCTCTGCATACTGATGTACATGAAGTTTCTATCTCAGGATTATATTTAACATCAATAGTTAATAAAGTAATATCATCATTCTGTTTTTCTTCTCCAGAAAAGCGCAGAACTTCATTATATATTGCATCTTTTATAAGATTAGCAGGTTTTTTGATATTTCTAAATACAGTACGGATAAAACGCTCTTCGCCAAAAAGTATATTTTTAGAATTTTTAGCTTCAATAATACCATCAGTATAAAGTATAAGAAGATCGCTTTCCTGTAGTTGAATTATATTTTCATTATATTCGATATCAGGGAATATTCCTAATATAAGATCTCCTGTTTTCAATGTTTCAAATGTACCTGTTTTTCGATGAAAAAGATAAAGTGGATCATGCCCGGCGCTGGAATATGTCAGGCTAAAAGTTTTTTTATTAATTACACCGTAAAATAAACTGATAAAAATATCCGAATAAAGTTTATTATCAGCTATAATAAGTTCATTAAGCTGTTTTAATACTTTTTTTGGAGAAGTTTCATTCATAGCCTCAATTTTCAAAAAACTTCTCAGCATAATCATAAGCAGATTTGCCGGGATACCTTTGCCGGATACATCTCCGATAGTTACAACTATTGCATCTTTTTCTTTAATATCAATAACATCACAATAATCACCGCCTAAATCGCTTGCAGGTGCTGATAATACTTCAATATCAAGTCCGATTATATTCGGCAGTTTTTTTGGTAAAAGCTGTATTTGTATTTCACGAGCTATTTCCATCTGCTGATCAATATTTTTTTTATCGAGTGATTCTTGTGTCAGCCGAGTGTGTTCTATAGTAGTTGCCGCCTGACTTGCAAGAATTGTCAGTAAATTAAGATCACTTTCTGTAAATAATTCATTTGAATTTTTGTTGTTTACATTTAAAACTCCAATTACTTTCCCTTTTGTTACAAGAGGAACACTTAATAATGATTTAGTCGCATATTTTTTACTGCTTTTTCTTTTAAATCTGCCGTCTTTTTCAATATCCTGAATCAGGAGCGGTTGTCCATGCAAAGCTACCCAGCCGCTTATTCCTTCACCTATTTTCATGCGCCTTTTCATTAATATTACATTTATACCGGCTGCTATTTTAATTATTAATTCATTTGTTTTTGGATCTATTAACATCAATGAAACTGTTTCAGCCTTAATGGTTTCTTTGCATGACGTTACTATTAATTCCAGAACTTCATCCATAATAAATTTAGTATTCATTGCCTGACAGATTTGATTTACAGCTGATAGTTCCTGTATTCTTTTATTCAATCCATTTTGCGTCTCAGATACATTTCTCAGCATGGAATTAAAATTATTTGCAAGAGTCCCGATTTCATCTCTAGAATGAAAACTAACTTCTGAAGTAATAATCCCATTTTTGAAATTTTCAATTTTTTTAATAATTTCCAGCAAAGGCCGCGCAATAAAAAATTTAACCAATCCCCAGACAGCAAATACTATAAAAAAACAAATTAAAAATTTATTAGCTTCAAAAATAAAATATGAGATTAATAGCAATATGCTTATTATAGAAACAAATTTAATTTCAAGTTTTGTTATTTGCATTTGTTTATCCTATTCAATTTAAGCTGCTGTTAATAATATAAGACTTTTTCAGCGTATTTTCAAGGAGTAGTGAAATAGTAATCCTTTATTTGATCAAAAAATTTATTATTGCCTCTTAATAATATTTCATTGTATAATCAATTATTATGTAATTAAAAAATTTATTTAAGCCTTCTTCCATCTTGATATAAATTTAATATTTAAAGTTTTTTATAGGAGTAAATTTATGAAATATTCAGAGAAAATAAAACCAAATAACTTTTCCTAAAAATCACACATCCGCTATTATGAAAGAAGTTACTTCAACATCAACACCGATTATAATAACTCATAATGGAGAGGCAAAATTAGTAATTCAAGATATTAAAATTTATGAAGAACATAAAAATGCTTTAACTTTATTAAAGATGCTTGCTCAAAGCATGAAAAGTATGAAAAACAGAAAATATAAAACAGTAAAGAATTCTTTTAATGCAGTTAGAGAAAAAATACATAAAACTTATGAAAAAGTATAAAGTATTTATTTCTGGAAGAATTATTGTTTAATAGACTTTTAAAAATTTGAAATAGATGAGGAACTCTGCTGTAGAACCGCAGGGTCAATACCTTTGACCGCAGGGTATCTTCTGTCTCTAATATGAAAATTATTATTATATTCGTACCAATTCATCCCTGCATTAAAATGCAGGGTATTCTTGACACTTCCAGATAAAAAATTTGTTGAATTTTATTATAGGATTTCTCCTGAGATTTTGGAATTTATAAACTACTAAACAAAAGAAAGGGAAACGAATTATGTAAAAAAAATTAATTTTATTAACTGTTGGAATTATTTTATCTGCTTTAGCTAAGAGATAGCCGACTTAATTTTGGATTTAAGGAAAAATGGTCTGCTGTTAAATAGGAATATAATTAATATTTTTAAAAAATTTATTATATAACATTTATACAAGGAGAGTGAAAAGATGGTTAGTAAAAATGAAAAAATAACACAGGTTGCTTTTTGGATTTTTTTACTATTAGTTTATTTTTTACAGTACAGTTGTATGCGTTTAATGGTAGCAGGAAAGGATTTGTTTTAGGATTTGCCGGCGGTTTAAGTTATACATCTTATGAACATAAAGCAGCCAAGCTGGTTGAGCCAAAGCTAATGCGAGAGGTTACTGATACTTATCCCTACAAAGATTCTGGTGTAGGATTGGCAACAAATTTTATTTTAGGTTATGGATTTACAGATCAGTTTATTTTGCACTATACTAATAATGTTGCATGGTTTTTAAAAAGAGATATAGATTTCACATATGGAATTAGTCATATTAATACAGATTGTCTTATTAATTTTGGTATGATCAGATAAAAAAGGAGACTATTATGGTGAAACTTACGAATTTTATGTAAATGGAGACCAAACAATAGATATAGATATAAATACCCTCACACAAGTCCAGACTAATTTTGACGGATCTGTTCAGAAGCTGACTTACATAAACAGTTTTGCTGAAAATGATTATGGAGACTGGAATACATATGCAGAAAAAAAATATCCTCCAATCTCAATCATAGCGGATAAAAACGGAAATCTTTATGTATCGGATAATTCTGAAACCATTCGCAAATATGATATGAATAGAAATCTTCTTTATACGTTCGACCGGGCTTCAGAAATTTACGGACTTCATCTTCAGTTTGATACTAACGGAAATCTTGTTGTTTACCGTCGTTCAGACAGTCGAATAGTGAAATATCAAGGGACAACGGCAAATATATTAACCTCTATTACAGTTCCTTCATTTCAGTATAATGAGGAAAGACTGAAAAGAATAGCCCTGGACAGCCAGAATAATCTGTTTGTGATCTATGATAATTATGACACAAATTCCACATCTACAATGGAAATCCGAAAATATAGCGCTGATTTCCAAACCACTATTGCTTCAATGACAGGGATAGCAAATGATTTTCCACATAAAGAATATAATGATATGTGGATAACTACTATCGCAATTGATGATAATAACCGGTTGTATGTGAATAATCTTTGGCATGACTCAGTAAAAGTTCTGGACTCAAAAGGCGTACTTATTGCCAGAACGTATCAAAACGATAAACCAGGCATAAGGGCTTGCGACGAAATAACTGTAACAAATTTATTATAAAAAAAATCATATAGGAACGCATGAAAATATTTAAATTGTTACAGTTATTTCGTCGCAAGCCCTAACTGATGGCCAAATGAATGGACCGTTGGGTGTATGCATCTCAAATGGGAAGCTTTATGTTACAGAAATCAATAATCACAGGATTTCTATTTTTGATGTGTTGCCGTAATAATAAAGAACCCTGTGGCAGAGGCACATAGGCACAAAGTAAAAACAGTTCAAAAGCATAAAAGCACCTATTTTTTTAATCTTAAAACTTTGTGCCTTTGCTACTTTGTACCTTTGTGCCTAATTTTTCAATTCCCTGTGCTTTAAAATATCATGCTGAACTTGTTTCAGAATTTAGAAGATAATGTCATTATTTGTTCTTTCAATTTATTTAATTCATGTTCGTTCATTAAAAAATGATCTTTTGTGGCTTTTTTTGAGACAGAATGTATTAACATCATAGTTTGTGTGTTTGAAATTTCTCCAAATTCAGAAATTATTTTTCTGGAGGATTGGGTTTGTGGATTTATTACGCGATATTTAGTAATGATGATTCTTCTTTGCAATGAAGCATCTTCTATCTCATAACCATTATTTTTTAAAACCTGTAATGTATAATTATATACTTTATCAAAATTTGCATTAACCTTAGCTTCGCGTGTTATTGTATTTTCTTCGAAATAGCGGGCTACTTTTGGAGTACATCCAGAGATAATAAACAAACATAAGAATATTACTTTAATTAATTTTTTCATTTTTTGTCACCTCCTTCTGATAAATCAGGCAACTACAAAAACTTCAATGTAGTTGCCCAATTCATTGGGCTTAAAATGTAAACTTTCAACATGTATTAAATTATACTGGTAATAATTAAAGATGAAAAGTTTAGTTTTTATTTACGAGGTAGTATACATTTGCATTTCAGATACATTTGATTTGGAACTAGCTTTCATTAAAAAAACTGCGTACAATCTTATCGACTTCATCATTTACAAAAATAGAATCCCTTAAATATAAAATACTTCTATTTCTTGTCATAATAATTGTAATAGGAGCTTTATTTAATTCAAGTAAATTTTTCAGGTCAGAATTGAGAAATACCAGTTCATATGATGTTTTTTGGAATTGAAACATAAATTTTTCAATAATTTCTTTTTTCTTGTTTTCTTCCTTCGTATCAGAAATTGGATATAAATCAATATTAATTGCCAGAACTCGCAGAGATTTATCTTTATATTTCTGTGTAATTTTTTCCAGATAACTCAATCCCATGCTATTATCATAATTGTTAGTTGTCCAGATGTAAAGAATAATTAATGGCTCTTGATATGTATCAATATCAAAGGTGTCACCTTCAATATTTTTAAATAATATACCTGAAGGGAAAATTTTATCACGCTTAAAAGAAATATACTCTGATGTCTGTTGTAAAAAGCGCCTTGAGGATTTATCTCCTGCAATTCGTATTATAGAGTTTATGAGCAGTTCAACTTTGTTAAAATCATTTTTTGCAAGATTATATTTAATCAGTTTCTCTGCGATAAAATAGTTTCGGGTTGAAATGCTGAATGCTTTTTCATAAAATTCATATGCGTCTTCATTTTTATTACTTTTTTCTAATGCAAGCGCATAAAAATAATATGCTTGAGCTAATGCATCTTCAACTTCAGATGTTCGTTCAATACATTCAAGATATTTTATTGGCAATAAAAATTTTTTGGCAGCTAAAGATTTATCAACAAGCATAAATATTTTATTCGTCATTTCAATATAATCTTTTTCATATTTTTTATCTGCTGCCAGTGTTTTTCGCCAATAAATAACAGCATCATCATAATTTCCCTCTTTTTCACACTTTTGTGCCAAACTAGCAGAAATATCTGCAATCCTTCCTTTTAATAATAAATCCTCTTTGTCAAATTCAAGAGCTTTTTCATATGCATAAATAGCATCTTCATAAAAATCCGTATTTTTACATAATCGATCTCCTAATGTAGCCCAATCTGCTTTTTCACGTTCAAGATTCTGAACTTTTTGCCCAACCTTAATTTTCTTTTTAGTTGTTATTATTTTTGATATTGATGGCTCTTTTAATGAAATATCTACTATCTCTATAACTCCTGCAAGATCAAAAATATTATCAAAAATATTGAATCTCATACCAATTGTAACACCATCTGAAGCAGTTAAATTTATCAAGCAATAATTTTCAGAATAAAATGTAATGGTCCCGTATAGTTTTGGATATAATCTGTTTTTATAAGAAAAATTTTCAGCATTATCTATTTTATTTGCAAATACTACAATACTTTTATTTTTATCTATTTCACCTTTTTTATTAAAAATATATCCGGATGAATATTCAAGAAAAACATGATTTATACATATTTCACCGACTTTTTTATTGTTTGTATAAATATCATAGATAAATCCGCTATGTACTCCATGCAGTTTTCCCATTTCAATTTCAATACCAGTATCAGTAATTGCTTTTATTTTCCCTGAAGAATATAATTCTAGCGGTTTAATCCAATTAGAACGCTGTAATTGAAAAATCTGAGGATCATAAGTAATTATTTCAGCATATGATGAAATAGAGATAAGAAAAATAGATATGAAAATAATATAAAGGAAATGAGCAAAATATCTTATTTGTAACATAGATTTTTACCCTATAATGATTTAAAAAACAATTAGATTATTTTACAATTATATTATATAACTTTTTTTTAAAAAGTCAAATTTTTTATTTGGGAGCATTGTCAATGATCTAAATTAGCTTGGCAAGTCAGTGATTTTATTTTTTTTTCATGAGAATATTCTCCAAGTAATTCATAAATCATAAAGAATTATAGTGGATATTTTCATCAAACACCCGTTCAATTAGGTGAAGTTCGTTATACAAAATCGAGCTCTAAAGTCAGCAGCACCATATTTAACCTGCCTACTTATTGGTTCCTGAGCCTGTTCATAAGTTGCGTTATGGAACAAATCATTTTTTCAATTTTTGTTGCGGGTATCTTTTCAAGACTTTCAATGCAGATAAGGTGCGCACCTCGATGTGCTCTTTTGCCTATAGCCACAAACTCCGCGACAAGTTGTCTAACTGCTGACATCTCGTCTGAGCTGCTATTCAATATCTCGTCACAAAAAAATTCATGGCATACCAAAGGCCTGCCATACTTCAGTCGGCACCCGTCGTTGCCCAACCAGCCATGCTGCTCATCATACGTTTCTTGCTGTGCTGAACCTAGGCTACGTAAAAAACTGCTTTCTAGCGATTCCCTGCACATTACTTCCTTGCAACATCTCTGGGAGCACTTCTGGCAAAACTGATGCGAAACAGCATATATCCTTTTTCCAATCTCGCCTTCTAGCTCTCTATATGCTTCAATAAATTCAGACATCTTGAATACATGCACTTTTTCCTCTGGTGCTTTATGATGCATCAACGCCGTTTTATCCTCCAATTGCCACTAAAAAATAACCTTTGCCTCACTAGGCGACAAGCAGCCAAGGTGGTCTATACAGTACTAACCATAAACGCCGAACATTCACATTTTGGAAATATAAATTTGGGAACAATATGGGTCCTTAAAAAAGTTAAATACTTTTAATTAATTTTTCTGCTTTTTATCTTCAGCAATAAGATACTATCCTCTTTTGTATAATATTGAGATACTTGCTCCAGTTTTATTTAGCAACCCAATTACTCCATTGTACTATTTTATCTTAACTATTTATATCGTCAATTATATTTAATTTTTTAAGAATCCCTATGTTCCCGTCTTTATGTTTCTCTCGTTAAAAAATTCATTGAAAATATAATTTATTCCCCATCTGAAATTAAAATAAACCTTTATTTTCCGAAGGATTTTAATAATTTTAATAATTCTTTTTTTGGCGAGAATAATATAAAAACAAAAAGGGAAACTGCAATACAGTTTCCCTCTATAAATCCCGAACTTTCAGTTCGAGCTGATATTCTTGGCTCCCCGGGCTGGACTCGAACCAGCGGCGGGGTGGTTAACAGCCACCTACTCTACCGACTGAGCTACCGGGGAATAAAATAAAATTTTATTAGGTCATTACTATACAAAAAATACTTTTTTATGTCAAGAAAAATTATATTATTTTATAATCGATTGGTTTCTAGCATGAAATAGTATTATCTGGATGTATCAAGAATGCACAATACAAATAAAAAAAGCCCGAATATTTATATTCGGGCTTTTTTAGGTTTTTTAATTAAACAACTCGCACATTAATTGCTTGAGAACCTTTTTGAGTTTTCTCAATTTCAAATACAACTGCTTGTCCTTCAGCTAAAGTTTTAAAACCGTCGCCAACTATTGCTTTGAAATGCACAAATACATCTTCTCCTGAAGCTGGAGTAATAAAACCATAACCTTTTTTATCATTAAACCATTTTACTGTACCGTTAACCATTATTTACTACCTCCTTTCCAAAATATAATAGTAAATAATGGGCAAGAATGAAACATTTGACGCATTCGAACAATTTAACTTAAAACTGTTAATATACTCATATTGTTCAAGAAATATGCTTGTGAAACATCTACCGCTAATTTACTACTGAACTATAGTATATATTATTATTTTTAATTGTCAAGTAAAATGTTTCATCTGGAAGGAGATAATGGAACATTGATTGAAAGTTTAAAAATGATATGGTAATATTACATTCTGTAAGAATTTTACTTTTTAATGGAGGAAAAGATCATGACACGTAAACCAGTTGTTGCCGGAAGTTTCTATCCGGGGACTCCGCAAACTTGTCAAAATATAATAGAAAAATTTATTAAAAATGTTCATAAAAGTTCGCGTAACAATATTGTTGCAGGTGTAGTCCCGCATGCCGGGTGGATATTTTCAGGACAGATAGCATTTAATGTTTTTGCAAGTATAAAACCATCACAGCATATGACTTTTATACTTCCTGGAGCAGTACACAGCAGTAATATTAACAATCCTGCAATTTATAATGATGAAGCATGGGAAACCCCAATGGGTAAAATAAAAATAGATCATGAATTGAGCAATAACATATTAAAAGAAGCGCCTGATTTAGTAGAAGAAAACTCTGCTGCGCATGTTCGTGAACATTCTATTGAAGTTCAGGTGCCATTTATTCAATATTTATTTCCTGATGCTCTTATTGTTCCTTTAATGATGCCGCCTGTCAAACATGCTGTTGAAATTGGAGCTATATTGGGTAAGATCGCTTTAAAATCCATTAAAAAGAAAATTATTATAATCGGGTCAAGCGATCTGACGCATTATGGATGGAATTATGGATTTGCTCCTTATGGTATTGGACAGACCGGTCATGATTGGGTTGTAAAAGATAATGATAAGAGAATTGTGGATCTGGCAGTTAAGGTTAATCCTGATAAAATAGTTCCGGAAGCGGAAAAATCTTCTAATGCATGCGGTGCAGGAGCAATTGCCGCCAGTGTTGCATCTGCAAAAGCTTATGGAATAAATGAAGGTGAATTATTGGACTATACAACCAGCTGTGATGTTATGCCTGATTATGGGAATTCAAGCTTCGTTGGTTATGCGGGAATAGTTTTTTAAGGATAAAGCACATGTCCCCGGAAGAAAAAATAAAAAAATTGAAAGAACAAATTGAATATCATAATCAGAAATATTATTTAGAAAATCAACCTGAAATTACAGATACTGAATATGATAAATTAATGCATAAACTGATAGAATTAGAAAAAAAATATCCTCATTTACGAACTTCCGACTCTCCTTCGGTCAAAGTTGGAGAAATGCCAATTAAAGAATTTGTCACCTATCGGCATAAGACTCCTATGCTCAGTCTTGCAAATACATATTCAGAAAAAGAACTGCTTGAATTTGATACAAGAGTAAAAAAACTAACGGAAAAAGATACGGCAGAATACGTTGTCGAACTAAAAATAGATGGATTGGCAATAGCTCTTATTTATAAAAATGGGATTTTTTATAAAGGAGTTACAAGAGGGGATGGGATAAATGGAGATGATATTACAGAAAATCTAAAAACAATCAAATCCATTCCTATGGAAATTAAATCTTTTGCTGATATTTCTGATTTTGAAGTACGAGGAGAAGTTTATCTGGATTATGACGGATTTAATTTAATGAATAAAGAAAAAGAAAAAAATAATGAACCTTTATTTGCCAATCCACGCAATGCTGCCAGCGGTTCATTGAAATTGCTTGATCCAAAGCTTGTGGCACAGCGTCCTTTAAAAATATTTATTTATTCAATAATTTGGGATGCATCATTCAGCTTTAAAACTCAATTTGAACTTCTGGTAAATCTGGAAAAGTGCGGATTCCCTGTAAATCCAAACTATGTATTATGTCATGACATTTCTGAAGTGTTTGACTATTGCAATCAATGGCATAAAAAAAGGGAATCGCTGAATTATGACATAGATGGCGTTGTGATTAAATTGAATTCATTGGATTCGCAGGAACATCTCGGTTCAACCTCTAAAAGCCCGCGATGGGCAATTGCATATAAATTTCCCGCAAGACAGGCTACAACTCAATTGATAGATATTACTTCGCAGGTTGGACGCACTGGAGTAATCACACCTGTTGCGGATCTTGCGCCGATAAAATTAGCCGGTTCAGTAATTAAAAGAGCAACACTGCACAATTACGATGAGATTAAGAAAAAAGATCTGCGTATTGGAGATTTTGTTTTAATAGAAAAAGGCGGCGATGTAATCCCTAAAATAATAAAACCTATTGTTTCCCGGCGTACTGGCGAAGAAAAAATAGTTTCCGAGCCTGATAAATGCCCTGTTTGCGGTTCGCAGGTTGTACAGGATAATGAAGAAGTTGCGATAAGATGCGAAAATTATACCTGCAGCGCACAAATTAAACGCCGAATTGAGCATTTTGCTTCACGTGATGCGATGAATATTGAAAATTTAGGGGAAATGATAATCGAACAACTGGTTGAAAAAAAATTAATTTTAGATTATGCAGATATTTATTTTTTACAAAAAGATGATCTTCTTACGCTTGAACGCATGGCAGATAAATCTGTGCAGAATATTTTAGATTCAATAGAAAAAAGCAAACTTGCCACGTTAGAACGTTTTATTTTTGCTCTGGGGATAAGACATGTGGGAATTACCGGAGCACGCAAGCTGGCATTAATATTCAAAAGTTTTGACAATTTTCGAAAAACAGATTATAATTATTTAATTAACATACCTGAATTCGGTCCCAAAATAGCTGAAAGCATTATAAATTTTTTTAATGACAAAAATATACAAAAAATTCTTGATAAATTCAGCAAAATTAATCTTGCTTTATCAGTAGAAGAAGAAACTGATCTTGAAAAACCTTTAATTAATAAAATTTTCGTTCTTACTGGAACTCTGGAAAAATACACACGTGCTTATGCAGAGAAACTTATTGAAAAATCTGGTGGGAAAGTAACTAGCAGTATAAGTAAAAATACAGATTTTGTATTGGCAGGAAAAGATCCCGGCAGCAAATATATTAAAGCTCAAAAGCTAAATATTAAAATTATTGACGAATCTGAATTTGAAAAAATAATGCAAATAAAAAATGGAAATTAATTATTATGAAGAAGAATGTAATTAATAAAATCAACTCAGATTTAAAGAAAAAAACTGTTTTGGATTTTTCCGCTCTTCTAGAAAATTCTTTAGATGGTATGCTGATTATTGATAAAGATGAAAAAATTCTTTATTTTAATCAAGCTTTTAAAAAAATGTTTGGTTTTTCCCCAAAAAAAATGTCCAACACTTCCCTTGAGATATTTAATCAAAAAGAAAAAAATGATAATCCTTTCAAAAATATCGTTAAAAAAATAAAAAAAGAAAAAAATTGGGAAGGGGAAGCTATCCTGAATACAATAAAAGGGGAACCTTTTCCTGCATGGATTAAGGGTAAGATTATAAAAAATAAATATTCTTATCAAATTATTTTAATTTTACGAAATATTACTGAATGGAAAAAAAATGAAACTAAAATTAAAAAATATTTATTAGAAGTTGATGAAAACTTAAAAACATTGCAGGAGGAGAAAATAAAATCCGAAACAATTTTTACAAGTATTGCTGATGGTTTATTCACTGTGGATAATTACTGGAAAATAACTTCTTTTAATCCAGCCGCTGAAAAAATTATGGGTATAGAATCCCATTCTGCAATTGGGAAATCCTGTCATGAAATATTTCATGGTGAATTATGCAGACGCGAATGTGCGCTTTCTGAATCAAAATCAACTGGTAAAATTCTCTTATGTAAAGAGGGAAAGATTAAAGATGCATCAGGTAATTGGATACCTGTAATTATTAGTACCGCTCCAATCAAAAATTTAAATGGTGAAATAATTGGAGGGGTGGAAACATTTCGCGATATAAGTGAAATAGAAAAAATTAATCGTGAACTAACCAGATTAAATAACATTAAAACCGATTTCCTTTCTATGGTATCGCATGAATTGAAAACCCCATTAACTGTTATAAAAGGATACATAGAGTTAATGCTCCATAATAGGCTGGGAAAATTTGAACCAAAACAATTTAGTGTATTAGAAATGATAAAAGATAGAATTGATAAATTGAATCTTTTGATTAATGATCTACTTGATATCTCTCAGCTTGAATTTGGTAAATTTAAAATTAATAAAATGCCTTTTAATCTTATTGAACTTATAAATAGCAAAAAAAATGAATTTATGATTATTGCTCAGCAAAAAAATCTGGACTTGATTTTGGATTTAATTTGTGAAGAAATAATCATTCATGGAGATAAAAATAGAATTTCTCAGGTTTTATCAAATATTTTATCAAATGCTATTAAATTTACAAATTCAGGGGGAAAAGTACTTGTCCAACTGGAATGCAATACACATTATGTTCAAATTCATATTTCTGATACAGGGATAGGGTTGACAACTGAACAAATCGAAAAAATATTTGATAAATTTTATCAGGTTGATACATCCAATACACGCAAATATTATGGTGTTGGACTTGGACTTGCTATCAGCAAAGATATAGTAGAAATGCATGAAGGCAAAATTTCAGTAAAAAGTAATTATGGTCAGGGGAGCACATTTACTATTGCCTTACCTTATATAGAACGGAAATTTAAAATAATTAATGCTTCATTTAACAAGGATTAGTAACTGTTTAAATTATATTTTATTTTTATAAATAACGAGGTGAAATATGAAGAAGGTGATATAAATGAAGGATATGCAGAAAATATTTGAACATCTTAATATGGATGTCCAAAATGGTTTGCATATAACTGCTGAAAATAAATGAAAAGGATTTAGTATTAAAATTATCATCCCTCAAGATAAGATATTTTAAATAACGAGATAAAATATGGATAATGAACTAAATATAGCATTAAATCAGCCAATTGATTTGGTAGTAATTGCAGTAAAAAAAGCAGCAATACGATGTAAAATACTTAAAACAGACAAGCTTATTACATTCCGAAAAACTGCCAGCATATATTCTGAAGTAGAAGGAGAAATATTGACTGTAAACCCGTCAAAAGTCTGGATATTTCGTAAAAATCATTATATAATAGGTAATGTTATTTCTAAAAGATTAGATATTCCTGCTTTACAGCTTAAACCGCTTCTTTTAAATAGTATGGGTAAATGGAATCCTGAAGATGAATATTGGGGTGAACCGGATGAACCTATAAATCCAAATTATAAACCTATTATTGATTTTGGAATTAGAGAAAGTTTTGAAATGGAACAGATAATTCCTGGTGAAGACATAGAAAATGTGTCTGACCCAATAACTGATGCATCTGAATATTACGAACAGGGAGATTATGATAAAGCATATAAAATAATGGAAAATATTTTAATAACAGATTTCCGATGTTTAGATGCACATGCTCATCTTGGTAATTGGGATTTTAACCATACAGATAACCCTAATTCAGAAATAATTGATAAAGCAAAAAGACATTATGAGGTAGGTGTTGAAATTGGTGAACTATCTCTGGGTAAAGAATTTAATGGTGTTTTACCATGGGGGTATATTGACAACAGACCATTTCTTCGTTGCCTTCATGGGTATGGGTTATCTCTATGGCGGCTTGAGGATAAAGAAAATGCAAAAATAATTTTTGAAAGAATGCTCTGGTTGAATCCTGCTGATAATCAAGGTGTGCGGTTTTTGCTTGATAATATTGATGCAGGAAGAAGCTGGTATGATTTAAAAGAAGATTAATTTTTTTATAATATTTAAAAAATTTCTAAAGAATATTGACTTTTACATTATTTCCACCTTATAATTCTAACATATTAATAAATTATATATACCCTTATATTTATATAAATTCAACTTAAAATAATAAATGGAGATGTTCATGAAAACAGAAACAATAAATTTTGATATATCTGAAGATATTCTGGCTTCTTTAAAAAGCGGGATTACTGATTTTGAAAGAGATATAAGGGAAACCGCAGCTATAAAATACTATATAGATAAAAAGCTTTCATTGGGTAAAGCTGCAAAATTAGCCAATATGAATAGATTGGATTTCATGGATCTGTTGGCTAAAAAAGGGATAACCGTTTTTGATCTAGATGAAAGTGCAGCCCAGAGCGAATTGCAGAATATAAGGAAGCTATAATGTCTGGCTCCATCAAAGTTATAATTTCTGATTCAACTCCTTTAATTGCTTTTTCTAGAATAAATCAATTTGAATTACTTCATACTGTGATAGGTAAAATAATAATTCCAAAAGAAGTAGCAAGAGAAATTTCAGAATATGGCAAAGGGAAAAATAAAATTATTAATATTTCAGATTATAATTGGATAGAGATTAAAAATATAACATCCAAAAATGAAATGGAACTGCTCTTACCGTCAATAGATAAAGGTGAAGCAGAAGTAATTATACTTGCATTAGAAAATAAAGCAGATTTAGTTCTAATGGATGAATTAAGCGGCAGAAAGATAGCCGAGTCTTTTAACCTTAATATTCTGGGATCTGTTGGTGTTTTACTAAAAGCAAAAGAAAAAGGATTAATTAAAGCTGTAAAACCATTATTGGATGAAATGATAGAAAAAGGTATTAGATATAGCCAAAGATTTTATACTCATTTACTCAAACAAATAGGGGAAATATAAAATAACTTTTTCTCTAAATTTAAATTTTATTTTTTGTTATATCTAATTCTGGGAAATCATCTGGTCTATAAAAAGCAAGATTATCAACAAAACCGATTTGCTTCTTTCCACTTTCATTGCTTAAAAATTTATTCCCTTTAAAAATAAAAAACCATCCGTTATTAGGAAAAATATATAATTTTTTTTCAATATCTTGAGGATTCCTATTAAAATCAAAATAAAATAGACTATTATTATTATCAGAAACAAGATATTTAGAATCAAGACTGAATGTTCCGAAATTTATTATTGAGGTTTCATGGTTTTTATGCAATAGGTTACCGTTATCAGTATCCCATATTCTTATTGTACTATCTCTATTTCTAGCAGCAATATATTTAGAACTGTGACTGCTAAATGCAAGTGAACTTACATGATCCTCATGACCTTTAAGAACATGTAATAAATTGCCTTTCTCAGCATCCCATATCCTTATTGTTTTATCATCACTACCAGAAGCAATAAGTTTAGAATCATGGCTAAGTGCAAGCGAATTTACATAATCCTCATGACCTTTAAGAACATGTAATAAATTGCCTTTCTCAGCATCCCATATCCTTATTGTTTTATCATCACTACCAGAG
>CAYWFU010000001.1:73268-134771 GCA_964457585.1 uncultured bacterium
CTTCCAGAGGCAATAAGTTTAGAATCATGACTAAATGCTATGGAATTTACAGAATCTTCATGACCTTTAAGAACATGTAATAAATTGCCTTTTACAGCATCCCATATTCTTATTGTTTTATCATCACTTCCAGAGGCAATAAGTTTAGAATCATGACTAAATGCTATGGAATTTACAGAATCTTCATGACCTTTAAGAACATGTAATAAATTGCCTTTCTCAGCATCCCATATCCTTATTGTTTTATCATCACTACCAGAGGCAATAATCCTGGAATTATGGCTGAATACTACGGAATATACATAAGCTTCATGACCTTTAAAAATATGCAATAAATTGCCTTTTACAGTATCCCATATTCTTATTGTTTTATCATCACTACCAGAAGCAATAAGTTTGGAATCGTGACTAAATGCTATAGAATTTATTGAATATTCATGTCCTTTAAGAATATGTAATAAATTACCTTTTTCTGTATCACATATCCTTATTGTAATATCTCTATTTCCAGAAGCAATAAGTTTGGAATCATGACTGAATATTACTGAATTTACAGAAGCTTTATGTCCTATAATAACATGCAATAAATTACCTTTTTCAGCATCCCATATCCTTATTGTTTTATCATCACTACCAGAAGCAATAAGTTTAGAATCATAAGTAAATGCTACGGAATTCACAGACCCTTTATGCCCCGATTGAGGTGTAGTTTCAAATTCAGAAAAAATAGGTTGTTTCCCTCCAACTCCAAAAATATTTTTAGCTTTTACTAATTCCTTTTCATCAACTTTTGTATAAGCTAATCCGCAAGCAAACAAATCAGAATTATTTAAATCCACTCTTTCCATATCCGAATAAGCTAAAATTGAAAAGCTTAAATCAGTATTATTTAAAGAGCATGAATTTATATTTGCATTTCTAATAGATGTATGATGAGCTTTCGCATTACTCAGGTCTGCTTCTTCCATATTAGTATAGTCAAAATTACCAAACGACAAAACCGTATTTTTTAAATTTGCTTTTACTAAAGTACTATAAGCAAAATTTGTTTTCTCAAAATTAGCTTTCTCCAAATTTGCTTTTGTTAAATTGATACAACGCAGGTCAAGCCCAAAAATATTTGCTTCTTTTAAATCAATTCCCTCTGGCAATATTGAAGAGAATTCTCTTTTTAATAAATCTATTTTATCAAAAATAAATTCAGTCCCCATTATTTGTGTTCTAATAAGATAATATAAAATAATAAGACTATTTTCAGATATTCCTTTTTTATATGGACTTGCAAGAATTTGTTTTAAAAATTCAATTGCTTTTTCTTCCTGCAAAAGTGGAATACAAAAATCTATTACTTCCTGCGACGGCATACTTGAACATAATAATTCTGACTTCTGTTTTTCAATACCTTTTGCAAAACGTCTTGCAAGAAAAAATTCAAGATATGATTTATGGCTGAATGAGTATTTCCCTTCAGCATCCCGTGTAATAAAACTTGCTGTACGCAACTCTTTTTCTGCAGCAGCGCCAAAATCCGGAGGCAAAAATCCTATTTCATTTTTATATTTCTCCCTGAACCATTCTGTTAAATCTTTATAGGATATTGATGTTTTTTGTGATTCCGAATTCCAGAGATAAGCAGAAAGTTCTTCCATTAAAAAAAGTTTAATATCCGGCGGAAGATTGTGTACTTTTTCTTTATCCCATTCAAGCCACGAATTTATATATAAATTATAAAGGTCTGTTGCCCCAATAACATTATTTTTATCAGCAATTGATTCTAATTTTTCATAATTATCTACAATCATGCTAAGATGAATTGGACGACGTGATAGATCTTTTAAATCATGGACTTTGCATAAAAGCTCAAATGCTTTATCTGCTTCATTTCCAAGACGTTTTCCAAGATATTGATGAATCTGTTTTTCATTAAATGGCTGAATATAAATTGTTCTAAATGATGCAGGATTGAAAGAATCACGGAGAACACCTGAGCTTTCAGCTTTTAAGTCAGATAATTCTTCAGTTCTATTTTTAAAAAAATGCGTTCTGCATGTTATTATAACTTTTGCATTATCTGTTGCCGGTGCTCTTAGCTGTCTTATTAATCCTAAAGTATCACCAACAGGCAGACTTGTTGCAATTTCATCCAATCCATCAAAAATTAAGAGAATTCTTCCCTTTTTAACTCCATCAAGCAATTCAGGAACATCTATTTCACTAAACCCTCTTTTAATAAGGAAAAAACCAAGTATTTGGTTATATGTAAAACTTTGAATATTGCTTTTTATATCTCTTAAATCCATATAAAAAGGAATACGTTTTATTTCACCTTTTTGTCTTTTTTCAATAAGCTCATGTGTGAAAACTCTTGTTAAAAATGTTTTCCCCATTCCAAATTCGCCAAGCACATAACATATTGGAATATTGCCAGAGGTTTTATTTTTTATTCTTTCATCCTGCTGCTCCCATTCTAAAAGAAGGTCTAAAGCATTTCTATTTTCAGATTCATCAATTGGGATTATTTCTTGCTCGCCCCAGTTCTGGATTTGAAAATTAATTCGGTTATAAAGCTCTGTTCTATCTTCAATAGATTCGGGTACTCGTTTAAACATTTTTATGTAAAATAATATTTTGTTTAAATTATCAAGTGTTATAATTTTAGAAAAAATATATTTATTCCCATAAGACTTTAGATTGGAGAATCTTTTATCATTTATATCTTCTTGCAATAGTCTTATTTCAGATAAATTTTTAACAACTAAAAAATCAAAATCATCATTAAAAATTTTATTTTGACAAAATTCTAATAAATTATCTTCCCAGATACAAATTTTAAAATCATCTTTAAGAATTATTTTATGAAAATTATCATTACCAATTTTCGTTTCAATCTTTTCAATAATTAAATTTTCTTTTTCAATTTTTGCAACAGTTTCCTCAAGCAATGATAATGGGGGAATATCCTGTTTTGACATAAAAGATGTTTTTAAAGAATACCCGCATTTATGGCCAAAATTTTCCAGATTTGTAAATATTTTCTCTTTCCAATCATCTTCAGGATGAATTAAATATCCCTGAACACATAAGTAAGTATTAGAGCATGATGATATCCATCTATTTTTAAGAAATAGCAGATCATCAGTATTTTCAATTCCTTCAACAATAAAATTTTCAGTATTTCCAGCTATTTCTTTTAATTTTGATATGGCTTTTTCCGGATCATTATTCGATTCTTCAAATATTTTTTTAGCATATTTATTATCTACTTTAATGCATTTACATAATTTAGTTGCCAGAATATCAACTCTAATTTCAGTTAATAATTTATTTGCATCATCTAAACTTAAATACATTGGATGACTTCTTAGTAAATTTTTCAAACTGCTTAAATGCTCTTCTTTTGTATCTTCCATTATTTCAAGCTGAATCCCTCTAAGTTGAGATTTATTATTTTCCAGGATATTTAAAACATATTTTAATTTATCTTTGTTCAAAAGAGATGTATCAAGATTTATATCAAAAAATAAATCGTTTATTTTATCTCCTGCTTCAATTTTAAAAACTATAACAGATAACACAGCAAGAAAAAATAAAATTGCATTGATTTCAGCTTCTCCGACTTTATTCTTTTCGTACCATTGCTTTATAGAACCAAAATTTTCTCCACCCGGACCTATAGCTAAAACTTCAAAACCTACAATAGGTGAATTATTTCCATAAGATGGTATTATCTGTTTTATTGTCTCAAATTTAACTGAAAGATTTTTTAAATAATTTTTTATAGATTCATCGTATTGTTCCCAAATTTTAGGGAAATTATTTAATGCGAAAGTTTCCACTCTTTCAGGAAAACGCGCAAAAGGCGCAAAAGATCTTGCATCACGTTCAACCCAATTTTTGAGATTATATGGTTTATTATTTGAATCAATTATATTAATCGGTTGTTTTTCTAACTTATCTTCAAAAGTTTCAATCTGCTCAATAAAAAAATCTTTTTCTTTCATTGGCAGTCTAATATCTTTATCTGGAACAGGTGATATGCGGCATGCTGGTGTTAATGTTGATAATACATCATTTAGACGCTTTTTAAGCTGACGCAGATTGTTTTCCTTATCATTTTTATCAGGCCAGAAAGCATCAGCAATAACATTCTGCTTAATGCTATTTTTCCCCTGCATAAGCACGCGAAGCGCAACAAATGCACTTCCTCCTCTTTTAGTTTTTGTTTGTGCTTCTTCAAGTATTTTTGCAGTTTCTTCGACACTTAACGATCGCCATTGTTCTTTCTTTTTATTACCCATTTCAACACCCCTTTCCAAAATTTTATTTTTTTATAATTTAGGTGTTTTTATTTGTAACATGTTATTATATGTAACGCATTACAGATAAATATTAACATATATCTATTAGATGTCAAGTAGAAATAAAAATTTGTTAAAATTGAAATCATGATAAGGTGAATGTGAAGGTTTTTAATACAAAAATGTTAACCTAATTTAAGGGATAGGAATTTGAAAGTTTAAAAAGTAAAATTAGATTCCCGCTAAAATCCTGCGGGAATGCCTATGGCATGTCATCCCCGACATGTTTTATCGGGGATCTAACTTAAAATTTTCAAAAATTCGTACACCGTATTCTCTATCTAAATAAACTTTATAAATTTTATCATATAAATGCATACAATTATTTTCAATATCTTTTTTATCTTGAATTGCAATAATGTTAAGTTTTTGAAGATATTCTGCGAAAAAACAAACTGCTTGTAAAAACATGAGAGCAGCAATAGGTTTTATTTCAAAAAAATCCTTATAGTATTTAAGAATATAATTTTCCATCTCTTTCTCGTCAAACACAAAATTTGTTTTTTGTTTTTTCTTTTTTTCTATTTTTCGTAAAAGATAATCATAGATACTCTTTGAATAATAATGTGCTGTTATCCAGCATCTATTTTTATCATTATGCAAATATGCTTTAAAATTCCAGAATATATGATCATAATAATCTTTTAATTTTCCTTGTTCTTTGTAATAACCAAAATCAGGTGTAGTAATAAACATATTTCTAAGTATTTTTTCCCAATATTTTTTTTCTGTAATAATTTTCATCTCTGAAATCTCGCTGTCTAATTCCTTTAAATTATTTACTAATGATTCGATATCTACTTCTGTAAAATCAGGTTTTAAGTAAGGGCTGTATTTGCTGATTAATATAGGTATCACGAATTCATCAGCCCCAATTACATTTGAAGAATAGAAAATATATGGATAAATATCTTTTAAAAGTTTAATAATTAAATCTTCGCAATTACAGGCAATTAGCAAATATATTGCCTCAAATAAATTGTCGGGGTCATGGTCCGGATATTCATGATAATAAGAAAAAAATAAGGGGATATTGTTCATTTCTCCTTTGACCAGAGAATAAGAGATTAAATAGTTGTCATAATATCAATTATATCATGTTTTTCAGCAGAGATTTCCGGTATGTTTTCCTCAAATTTTTTACATGCATATTTTTCTACATTTTTTTCATCTTCATTATCTTCAGTTTCTTCCGAATAATTATTTAACTCTTCATTCTCTATAACATCTTCAGAATCAATATAAGATTCATTTTCTTCTAGTTCATCACTACTCTCCGCACTATCTTCAATGTTCTCATTTAATTTATTAAGCGTTTTTAAATATCTTTCTTTTTCATCTTTTTCTAGACAACATTTTTTATATTTTTTCCCGCTCCCGCAATGACAGGGATCGTTTCTTCCTATTTTTTTCATTTTTTAGTTCCTTGATATAATTAATACATATTTAACCTTCTTCGCTTCCTTCGTTTGCCGAATAAGCTAAATTTTCAAAACGCGTATATTCTTTAATAAAAGCTAATCTCAAGGTAGTAATAGGTCCATTACGCTGTTTACCAATAATAATCTCCGCAATGCCCTCATTTTCTTCATTTCTTAGCTCTTCATAATAATCAGCGCGATAAATAAAAGCAACCACATCAGCATCCTGCTCAATTGAACCTGATTCTCTTAAATCTGATAACTGAGGTCGATGTTCACTTCTTGCTTCAACAGCACGGCTTAACTGGGATAAAGCAACAACCGGGACATTTAATTCTTTTGCCATAGCTTTAAGATTTCTTGATATAGCTGATATTTCCTGCTGTCTATTTTCTGTTCGTATATCTCCATGAATAAGCTGAAGATAATCTATAACTATCATGCCAAGTCCATGTTCGGCTTTTAATCTGCGGGCTTTAGCTTTCATATTTATAACAGAATTGCTGGCTGAATCATCTATGAAAAGAGGTGATTGCGATAATCTTCCAGCTGCGATTGTTAATTTTGGCCAGTCAGATTCAGACAAAAATCCAGTTCTTAATTTATGAGCATCCACATGAGATTCCGCGCATAATAATCTCTGCACCAATTGTTCCTTTGACATTTCAAGACTGAATATTGCAACAGGAACTTTAAAATCTACAGCAGCATTTTGAGCTATTGAAAGACAGAAACTGGTTTTTCCCATTGAAGGTCTGCCGGCAATAATTATAAGCTCTCCAGGTTGAAAACCGGATGTGGCAATATCCAGATCCTTAAAACCTGTAGGAACACCTGTAATATGTTCTTTCCGATGATAAAGATTTTCTATTATTTGAAATGTATCTTTAAGTACAGTACTTATGGAGAAAAAACTCTGTCTGATTTTAAACTGGGCAATATTGAATATAGCATGCTCAGCCTGATCTAACAGTGTATCAACTTCTTGTTCATTATCATAACTTGTGGAAACAATTTCAGTAGCAGTTTTTATTAAACTGCGCAAAATAGATTTTTCTCTGACTATTTTAGCATGATACTCTACATTTGCCGCAGTGCTTATACTCTCAACTAAAGAAACTAAATAGACTGAATCTCCGACATCTTTCAATAAATTATTTTTAATTAATTCTTCTCTGAGCGTTACAAGGTCAATAGGTAAATTTTTATCAAATAAGGAAATGATTGCACTGAATATCTGCTGATGAATAGTTTTATAAAAATCATCTCCCTGTAAAATTTCCATAACTTTAGGGATTGATTCTCTTGACATTATCATCGCACCAAGCACAGCGCTTTCAGCTTCAACATTTTGCGGCGGTAATTTCTCTACTGTAGATTCTAACCCACCCATATTTCTTATCTCCTAATTTTTTCAGCCTTCTGTCTTCTGCCTTCTGTAATTAAAGCCGAACAGGTATATCTTTTTCTTTTAAATATCTTTTAACATCACAAATTTTATATTCATCATAATGAAAAATAGAAGCGGCAAGTACTGCATCCGCTCCGCCTTCGGATAAAACCTCATAAAGGTGTAAAGGTGTCCCTGCTCCACCTGAAGCTATTACCGGAACATTTACATTTTGCGATATTGCTAAAGTAAGTTTCACATCATATCCTGCTTTAGTCCCATCTCTATCCATACTTGTAAGCAATATTTCACCTGCTCCAAGCTGTACAGCTTTTTTTGCCCATTCAACAGCATCCAATCCTGTTGGAGTTCTACCCCCATGAGTATACACTTCCCATTTATTTTCAGCAACATTTCTTGCATCAATAGCAACAACAATACACTGACTGCCAAACTTTTCAGCACCTTTACTAATTATATCAGAATTATTTACTGCGGCAGTATTAATAGAAACTTTGTCCGCTCCAGCGAGCAGGAGATTTTTAATGTCATCTGTCGTACGGATTCCCCCGCCGACAGTAAGCGGCATAAAAATCTGTTCGGCTGTTCTTTCAACCACATCAATAATTGTTTTACGTTTTTCATGAGAAGCAGTGATATCAAGAAATACAAGCTCATCTGCATTCTCTCTATCATATCTGATTGCGTTTTCAACAGGATCTCCAGCATCGCGCAGATCTACAAAATTTATTCCTTTAACAACCCTGCCCTCTTTTACATCGAGGCATGGGATAATGCGTTTTGTAAGCATAGATTTAATCTTTCTATAATTTAACAAATTCCTTTATTAATGCATTTAATTCCTGCACTTTAAATTAGTGATATTTTTTATCTATTTTTTTTAAATTTTCAGGAGAAATATTAATCCCAAAATTTTTAGCAGTCCTTAAATTTAAGATTATATAATTTTTTTCAGGATAATTAATTTTAATATTTTCATTTAAAATAGTAGATGGATTTTCTATTAAATTAGCAATCTGCTTCCCGATAAAATCCATATCCGGTTCAACAGCAATTAAAACCCCGTCTTTTACATCTTCCTCTGTTATTCCTATTACTGGAATGCGTTGTTCTTTTGTAAATATTAAAATGAATTTTATTGAATCTTTAGTGATAATTAAATCATCAGGAAAGTATAAAAGAATATCTATTTTATTATTTATATCTCTTAGTATTTCCGGCACTTCTGTTTCAGAATTAATTTTCAGGGGTACAATATTCAAACTTAATTCTTTACTTATTTTAACTGCTTCCTCAAAATATCTGCTGCTTGATTTAGGATTATAGGCAATCCCTATTTTAACAAATTCAGGGAAAAAAAGCTTAACTGTTTCTAACCTATTCTTTATTGGGACATTATTTATTATACCTGTTATATTAGGGTATTTGATTATTTTTTTGTATTCAATTTCTGAAATATTACAAGATACAATTGGTATAATCTGCAGCATTTTATTTGCCGTAAAAGTCGCTTCTGGTCCAACAGTAATTATTTTATGTTTGTTTTTTCTTAAATCAAGTTTTGAAATTATTTTTTTACACTTATCTTCCTTCCCTTCCAGATTAAAAATTTCATAATCCCCTTCATAAGTACTGCTAAAGCTGTTAATTATTTTTGAACAAGCAGAGTTATCTCTGCTTTTAAATATATATGTCTTATAAGTTTTATTTTCAGCATATAAACAATTGAATACGAAAATAAAAAAAACAATTAAAACCCATTTTTTTTTAAACATTATTTTTAAAGTGCCTGATTAATATATGAATAGAAGTTGATATATTTTTTATTGATTTTCACATGTTCATTAAAATTTGTCAAGAAAAGCATTTTCCCCAAATTCCGATTTAGGAATTTGAGTAAATCGCCAAGTCGCCCGAAAGACAAGACCGCAGGCGATTTTACGACGCAACCGTACTTCATCTGTACGGTGAGGAGTAAAATCGCCGAGAACGCAGTATTTCGGGATGAATTGGCGATTTCAAATCCCACTATCGCGGGAATTTGAGTTTTCTATATTTTTTTAGTTATTGATACTTTCTGTTTGACAGGGTTACTTTAAATAAGGTAAACTTGTTTGATGAATTTCAGATTCCACTAAATATACTTAGTTTGGATATAAATTCGCCGAAGTGGTGGAACTGGCAGACACGCTAGATTCAGGGTCTAGTGAGATTTGTTCTCATGGGGGTTCAAGTCCCCCCTTCGGCACCAATAACATATTAATATGTTATAAATTGAAAGGAGATTTATTTTTATATGATTGATACAGCAGATTTTCACAATGGGATGAAATTGGAATTAGATGGGGTGCTCTATGAAATTGTTTATTTTCAGCATGCACGTACTGCACAGCGAAGAGCATTTGTAAGGACAAAATTGAAAAATATAGCAACAGGAGCTGTTGTTGAAAAAACTTTTGCAGCCGGAGAAAAATTTCCTGATACAGATTTTATTGAACGCAATATGCAATTTTTGTATCAAGGCGGAGATGATTATACTTTTATGGATACAAAAAATTATGAACAGCTTACTCTTAAAAAAAATCAATTAGGTGATGCATGGAAATTTATTCAGGAAAATATTGAACTAGCTGTGCAATTCCATAAGGGAAGAACAATTGGTGTAAGACTGCCTATAACAGTTGTTTTTAAAGTTATTGAAACTGAACCTTCTTTCAGGGGTGATACTGTATCAGGCGGCGGTAAACCTGCTAAGATTGAAACAGGTGTCACAATATCTGTACCGGTTTTTGTGAATGTCGGCGATTTAATAAAAATTGATACCCGTACAGGTGAATATATTGAACGTGTAAAGGGCTAAAAAATGAGAAAAGCATCTCTTAAACGCAATACTAAAGAAACACAAATATCTCTTGAGCTTAATCTTGATGGTAAAGGCAAAGCCGTTATTGAAACCGGTGTGCCCTTCTTTGATCATATGTTAACTCTTTTTACCTATCATGGTTCTTTTGATCTAAAAGTAAAAGCAAAAGGAGATCTTGCAATAGATTGTCATCACACAATTGAAGATATTGGAATATGTCTTGGAGATGCTTTATCCTGTTGTTTAAAAGATAAAAAAAGTATTAAGAGATATGGATTTTCTATTTTACCTATGGATGAAACACTTATATTGGTAAGTTTGGATATAAGCGGCAGACCATTTCTGGGATATAAATTCCCGCGTAGAAAAGGCAAAATCGGGAATTTCGATATAGAAATGATTGAAGAATTTTATCGTGCTCTGGTTAATAAAGCCGGCATTACCCTGCATATTCAAGTATTAGCCGGCAATAATCTGCACCATCTTGCAGAAGCATCCTTTAAAGCTTTTGCACGAGCATTAAAAGATGCAGTATCTATCAATCCTCAAATCAAAGGAATCCCTTCTACAAAGGGAATATTGTAATGATCACGATAATTGATTACGGAGTAGGAAATCTCCGAAGTGTCCAAAAAGCTTTTGAAAAATTTGGGATTACCGCTGTTATAACTGATAATAAAGATGTTATTAATAATAGCAATGCTATTGTCCTGCCGGGTGTCGGAGCGTTTGCTCAATCAATGGAAGCATTACTCAGAAAAAAATTGGATTCAGTTATACTTGAAAATATTCAAAAAAATAAACCTTTCCTGGGTATTTGTCTTGGAATGCAGCTGCTTTTTTCTGAGAGTGAAGAATTCGGACTGACTAAAGGTCTTAATGTTTTTCCCGGAAAAGTCAAAAAATTTACCGGTGATTTAAAAATACCTCATATGGGCTGGAATAAGATAGAATTTAATAAAAACTGCCCTCTGCTTAAGGATGTTAACCCCGGAACATATATGTATTTTGTTCATTCTTTTTATGTTATTCCAGATAATAATAATGATATTGCAGCAACTTCAGATTATGGAAATAAATTTACAGCTATGGTATGGAATAAGAATATTTTCGCATGCCAGTTTCATCCTGAAAAAAGTCAGGAAGAAGGATTAAAAATAATTAAGGCTTTTGGCAAACTTGCTAATGAATCAGGAAAAATAATATGATCGAAATTCTACCGGCAATAGATATTCGCGGCGGTAATTGTGTCCGTCTTGATCAGGGAAGACTTGAAAGAGAGACCATATTCAGTCATGAACCTGTATCAATGGCAAGAATATGGGAAAAAAAAGGCGCAACTCGTCTGCATATAGTTGATCTGGACGGAGCATTTCAGGGTATTCCGAAAAATCTTGATATTGTTATAAAGATTGCTCAAACTGTTAAAATTCCAATACAACTTGGAGGAGGAATACGGTCACTTGAAGCTATAGATAAAATTCTAGCAAAAGGTATTGATCGCGTAGTTCTGGGCACTATCGCTTTTGAAAATATACAGCTTGTTAAAATGGCTGTATTAAAATATAATAAAAAGATCGCAGTTGGCGTTGATGCATCAAATGGGAAAATTGCAATCAAAGGCTGGAAAGAAGTGACATCACAGGATGCTTTTATATTTGCGAAAGAACTGGAAAATATTGGCTTGTCAACAATTATTTACACTGATATTTCTAAAGATGGAATGATGGAAGGGCCTAATATTAAATCTATTCGTAAAATCGCTAAATCAACAAAAATGTCCGTGATTGCTTCCGGGGGAATTTCAACTCTGGAGGATTTAAAAAATATTAAAAAACTGGAAAAAAATGGAGTAACAGGAGTAATAATTGGGAAAGCATTGTATACTGGCGCTTTTGAACTTGAGGAAGCGCTAAAAATTGTAAAAGAATAAGTTAAAATTTATTTATCATAAACAAATTTTTCCGATTCAATCTTATCTGCAGTATTGCCTGCAATATCAATTATATTTAATATTCTTATTATTATATTGTCACCTTTTTCCACTTTACTGATAAAATCTTTATCCGGTTGCACTTCTATATCTCTATCATCATTTACCAGTCTGCCAAATCCTGAAAGCGTAATCTTACTGCCATTCAGTTTTATTAAATCTACTTCAAAAGTTGTTTTATTTGATATTAGTTTAACTTTTTCACTCATTTCTGTCATGATTATTTGTCCGCCAGCAGGCCATATATAAGCTCTTTTAATAAGAGGTAATTCTGTATCATAATTAACAATTACAGAACATTTTCCATTATTAACAGAAGAAAAATAATCTATAACACAATATTCAATCTGATTATCTCCCTGTATTAAAAAATCTTTTAAATCTGCATTCCATTCACCATTTTCATTTAATGCTGGATTAATACTTTTCCCTGTAGTGGCATTTTTTATTTCCATATTTTTCAACCAGTTGCTTCCTTCTAAATTATTTGTATTCTCATATGTTTCATTAATATTTGTTTTAAGTGTACCTACTGTATAAGTTCCCTGTATCTGCATTTGACGCGGTAGTATTTCCGAATTGAAATAAAGAATATCAGAATTTGCTTTAATGCTTATTTCTGGAGCAAAGAAAAGTGAGACTTTAGCAGCAGATATATTTGCAGCTTTATCTTTAGCAATTAAGACACCTTCAAATAGAGTTCTATCAGGAAACGCTTCTGATGAAATTATGCAACTATATTCTCCCTCATTAATTGCACTGCTCTGCAACAATAATTCATCCTGTTTACCTTTTTTATAATTTTGGAATTGAAATATAACACTTTCTATTTTAGTATCATCAAAAATTTGCGCTTCAAGTTTTATATTGCTTAATCCTTCGGGTTTCATCTCTATTTTTCGTATGTCAGGCAAATTATTATCTACATAAAAATTATGGGAATTATTTTCTAAAGTATTATCTTTAGTATCCAACACGAAAATTTTTACATTATAACTGCCGCTTATAACCAGTTTTCTGTTTTTATCAAGACCATCCCATTCTATTGAAAAAATATCCGAATAAAATTTGCTGTCTTTTTGTTTTAATTTAACACCATTAAAACGCCAGGTTAAATCCGTAGATTCAATACTTACCATAATATCTATTGTTTCCATTTCTAAATGAGCCACTGATAAAAAAAGTTTGGCTTTACTTATTTTAGCTCCTGAAATATTAGAAAAAATAAAATTGCTTGAAGAATCGAATATTATTTCCATTTTATCTGGAATGTCCAATTTATCCTTGCAGTAAACTGCAGTGCTGAATTGGCACAATATTAAAAATAAAAAAAATAAAGCACATACAAAAAATTTTATTAATTTCATTTTTTATCTCCCATATATTATACGCATTTATTTTCCTAATACGCACGAATTCAGTGGAAATGGACGCTCCAGCAGCTATTTTCCTCTGCGATGATTAGTTGATTTTTAATTGTTTTAAATTTTTTTTATCAAATAATTTAACTTTTTAAGAATGTTATATTTCTTTTTATATTTCTCTTTTGTTTACGTTGCATGCCGTTGTTATGTGGCTTTTAAAAATATCCTCTTGTTAAAACATCTTCTTCGCCAATTTCTTCATTTCTTAAAAGTCTGGGAATATGATTTATAAATCTCAACAAAACATTTTCGGAAAAAGGATTTTGATTTAAAAACCTTAAATAATTCTCTCTGTCTGATTGTCTCCCAGCATAACTTGCATATCTATTTCGAACATTCGAGTTTAAGCGTTTTGCCTTTCGAAGAATGAGAACTTCGTCAATATCGGTACCGGCAGTCCCAATCGGAGTCATATCTAACCATTCACAAATCAGGAAATATTTAGCTCCTGCAACGGCTGTTTTTACATCATGAGCAGTAGCACACGCTTCTTGAAACATTGTTTTATCTAAATTTGTTTTACATTCTGCGGCAACATAGGCTAAATAAGTTTCTTGGGTGCAAGCAGATGAAAAACTGTTGATATCTCCTTTTTAGTAAAATCTTTAGAATTTATTTCCTTATGAATAATATCGAAAAAACTTGATGGATTAACCTTTTCAACAAATTCAATTGCTAAATGTAAATCTTCTTTTGATTCATCAGGGGCATAAGAAAAAGAATTTTTTAGAACCTCAGTGGCAATATCTCTCGCAAATTTTAAATTAATATCTTTAAAAAAGCAGGGATACACCATTTGAATAATATCTTCATATATATTTTGGCCAAATTTATTAATGAAAACTCGCTCTTGTATATTTTTAATCTTGAAAAAATTTCCTTTTTCGGCTAATAATGAAACAATTTGCCCATTAAAAAAGCGAGTTTTTCTAACGTTAGATTCGCGGCCGACTATGAAAATAACCTTTGCATCCTTTTTACAGACTCTGGCAATTTCATTTAAGGTTTGAGAAATATCTAAGCAATATTGGATCACAGTTAAAAATCTATTTTGTCGAAATTTTCTATTAGAGCCAACTTCAGAACAAGAAACATTTAACAAATCCCACCCTAGAAATTCAACCGATTCACGAAACTGTTGGTGATAATTAAAAACATTAATATAAGGAGGGGAAGTTAAAACAAAATCAAAATAATTGGAGTCGAAAGGCATCCTTCGTGCATCCCCAATCTCCGCACATATTGGACTTTCTGAAAACGGTAAAAGCTGAGAAATTTTTTTTAGATTTGAAAATGATTTAAAAATCTTGGAAGCAGATAAATCATTTTTAAAAAAGTCTAAAAGAACGATTAGGGCTTCAAAGATTATCCTTTCGTATTGAGAAAGGTTACTATTTTTAATTTTGTCTAGAGCTTCTTTTATTTTTGAATTTGGGGTTATACTTGTTGAAATAGAGAGAATTTCTTCTTGGGGAATTGTTTCAAATATTGTTTTTTGAAGCTTTTGAAAAAATTGAAATCTTTCATCGTAATTAAGGTTAATTAATTGGTAAAATTTAGAAAAAATGGCTGCACTTGGATTTATTTCAACACCTCTGGCTTCAAGATTTAGTCTACCAGATTCGAAAAGGACAGTCCCGCTACCCAAAAAAGGGTCTAATACCTTTGAATTAGGAGAGCAATAAGCTAAAAGAATTGATTCAATAAATTGTGGGGAAAACTGCCCCCGCCAGGGAAAAAAATTACTTCTAGTCTTATTTGAAATGTTTAATAAATCTTGAGAAATGGGCTTATCAAAGCTCAAATGCTGGAACTTCAATTTATTCATTTTAATTTTTTATCTCCCGTCAACCCTGCTATTTTCATCACTTTCTTAATATCCTCCCAAACTAATTTTTTGTTTTCAGGATTATTTATACAATCCTGCGGATGTAAGGTCGGAATTAATTTTATATTACGATAATCGCATATCTTGCCGCGTATTTCAAATATATCTTTATTCGTATTTAAAAGAATATTAGCTGCCATATTCCCAAATGTACAGATAAATTTCGGTTTTGTAATTTCCAATAAATAATGCAGATATATTCCACAACTATTTTTTTCTATTTTATAATTATCAGATGAGTTTTTGCATTTAAAAATATCAGTTATATAAATTTCTTTTTTTGTAATTCCCATTGCTTCAATAATCTTATCCAGAAGTTGAGATGTTGATATTTCACAAAAAGGGTTAATCAGCGCTTCTCCCGCAAAAATAATATCTGCATTTATATTCCCCTCACCTAACACAACCTGTATTTTATTATTACTTGAAGGACATTTTTGGCAATTATTAATTTCAGCACATAATTCTTCAATTGTTTCCGGGTGTTTATAAAATACACTTATGCCCATTTCATTTAAAATCTCAATTTTTTGTGAAATATTATCTAATAATATATTTAAATTTGTATCCATTTTTATTATTTTCTCTGCAAATCATTCACTATTTTTATTAAAATCTCTTTTGCAATTTTTTCTTTTGGAAGAATAGGATAAGCTTTTTGTTCCCCATTTTTATCTATCAATGTAATCTGATTATAATCGCTTTCAAAGCCGGTTTCTTTTTTAGAAACATCATTTGCAATTATAAGATCAAGATTTTTTTCCTTTAGCTTGCGATTTGCGCCTTCAATCAAATTTTCTGTTTCAGCAGCAAAACCAGCTAAATACTGGTTTGATCTCTTTTTCTTACCCAATTCAGCCAGAATATCAGGATTTTTAGTTAATGTTAAAATTAATTTTTCCTGAGTTTTTTTTATCTTCTCTTTAAATATTTTTTCCGGTTTATAGTCACTGACAGCAGCAGCTTTAATAATAATATCTGCAGATTCATAGTGTTCAAATACTGCTTTGTACATTTCTTCTGCTGATTGTACATAAAAACAATTATCTGCTTTTGGAGGTTGTAAAGATGTTTTTCCGCATATTAAAATGACTTTTGCTCCCATTAATTTTGCCTGTCTTGCCAGAGCAAATCCCATTTTTCCTGAAGAGTGATTGGATATATATCTTATTGGGTCAATCATTTCTTCGGTCCTGCCGGCTGTTATCAAAACAGTTTTGCCAGCCAGAGATTCTAAGGATGAAAAAAAATCAAGACAATATGATACAATTTTTTCCGGTTCCTCCATACGGCCAAGACCTTTATCTCCGCAGGCTAACTCCCCTTCTTTTGGAGAAATAATTTCATACCCGAATTTAATTAAACTACCTATATTTTGCTTTACAGCTTGATTGTTCCACATATTATTATTCATAGCAGGAGCAATAATTTTAGGACAGGTGCATGCAAGTGCAATAGTTGTAAGTGCATTATCAGCAATTCCATACGCTAATTTTCCCAGCAAATTAGCTGTTGCCGGAGCGCATAGAAAAAGAGAAGCCTTTTTTGCTAATTCAATATGATCTATTTTCCCTTCTTCTCTAAATAAATCTGTAATTACCGCATGCCCTGAAAGAGTTGAGAAAGAAAGAGGTGCAACAAATTTTATTGCATTTTCTGTCATAATAACATAAACATCTAAGTCATGTTTTATAAAACCACGCAAAATTTCAAGAGATTTATACGCAGCAATACCTCCGCTTACACCTAATAATAATACCTTTTTATTATTATTCAATTCCATTTTCCACCTTATGCTAATTCTTTTTAGTTTTAATTTTTTCTTTTAGATCTTTATAATATATTTTGTTTTCAAATATTTCTCTTAAAGCAATATTAATCGGTTTTTCATTTTCTACATTACTTAAAAGCGGCTTGGCATGCGCAATTAACTGCCTTGAACGTTGAGATACCATAATTACTAATCGATATCGTGTATCTACTTTGTGTAATAATTCTGTAATTGGAAGATAACTCATTTCATGTCTCCTTTTATAATAATATCAGGATAAAACCCGTGGTTTTGGATATCAAAGGATTCATGGATTCTAGCAGTATTGCTAACAATCAAATTTAGGTTAAATCGTAAAAAAGTTTTATTCTGGTATTTTGTGTAGTAAATCATTGAATTTATATAATATATCGGCTTATCTTATCTAAAACTAGATACATTACGGCTCTTTTAATCTGCTGATCTTGCATTTTTCAGACTTAATTATTGAAAGTACATCTTTTACCGCTTCATCTAAATTAATATTTTTTATATAATAATCGTATTTATCCATATATCTCAATTCTATGTCTGCGTTATTAAGCCGTTGTTTAATTGTTTCCTCATCATCAGTATTGCGAGATCTTAAACGCGATTCTAATATTTCTTTACTCGGCGGCAGGACAAAAATCAAAACACTACCCGGGTATTTTTCTTTAACTCTAAGCGCTCCTACTACATCAATATCCAGAATGATATCAATCCCGTTATTTATTGAATCTTCTAGAAATTGTTTAGGAGTGCCATAAAGATTTCCATGTACGCAAGCCCATTCAACAAACTCATTTTTGGAGCATTTTTCTTTAAAAGCTTTTTCCGTTATAAAAAAATAATCAATACCATCTGTTTCACCTTTTCTTGGTTTACGCGTTGTAGCAGAAATAGAATGCTTCATCGATGAAACAGTATCCAGTAATTTTTTTCTAATTGTTGTTTTGCCTGCGCCTGAAGGCGCCGATATCACAACTACCAATCCTTTTTTCATTGTTACTCCACATTCTGCAGTTGTTCTCTTATTTTTTCTAATTCACATTTAGCTTGAATAACAAGATCGGAAATTTTATAAAAATTCGCTTTTGTACCAATGGTATTAAATTCACGATTTAATTCCTGGCAGACAAAATCCAGATGCCTTCCTTTAGTTTTAATATCTTCTTTATTTATAATTTGATTAAATTGATTTAAATGACTTTCAATACGCACAGTCTCTTCAGTAATATCACTTTTATCAATAAAAAGAGCAAATTCTAATTTAACCAGTGTTTCATTTACTGAAACATCCGGCAGCAGCTCATTAAGTCTTTTTTCGAGTTTATTTCTATAAATATTTTTTAATTCTTCTCTCTGATTTTTAATATTTAAATTAAACTCCTCAAGTATATTAATTCTATTTAATATATCTGATTTTAATTTAATTCCTTCTTCTATTCTCATTTTTTCAAATACATTTAAAGCATCTGACAGTGTATCTTTAATAAGAGGCCAGATAAGCTCACTGTCTAATGCTGGTTTTTCAAATTTAATAATATCTTTTAATGTGAGTATATCAATAACCTTAATATTATCATTTAAATTGAATTCATCATTCAATTTTTTAATTAAATCATAATAGTATCTGAAAATATCCATATCAATTTTATAATTTCCTGAATTTGATTCTTTTTCCAGATCTAAAAAAACGCTTATTCGTCCACGGCTAATTACTTCCTGTATTTTTTCTTTTATTCTGCTTTCTAATGTTAATAAATCATGAGGGAGTTTTATTGTTACTTCAAAAAATTTTTGATTAACCGCCTGAATTTTTATTTTACAAATATATTTATCTTTTTTTATTTCCGAATAACCATATCCGGTCATACTTTTCATGAAAACCTCTTCTTATTTAGCTTATACTCCTGTGGGTATATATTAGCTAAAGCAGCATTTTTTGTCAAGTAATGATAAAATAATGATAAAATAATAATTTAAATTGACTTTTAGCCCCAATAATGTAAAATATTTTTACTCCTAATATATTATATAAATGGGAAGGGAAAAATGATTGATATATTTAAAGTTGATGAATCCAATGCAAAAGAAAAAATTAAAAAAATTTTATCCCGTGGAGAAATTCAATCAGAAGAAGTACAAAATGTTGTTAAAGAAATAATTGAAGAAGTAAGGCAGAATGGGGACAATGCAATTCTGAAATTTACTAAAAAATTTGATAAAGTATCATTAAATCCAAAAAATATAACAGTTACTTCAAATGAAATAAAACAAGCATATAAAAATGTTAATAAAAAAAATATTATCGCATTAAAAAAAGCTTATGAAAATGTCCTGAAATTCCATAAATCACAAATAGAAAATTCTAAATTTATGCTTGAGAATGAATTTATTCTTGGACAAATCATCCGTCCATTAAAACGAGTAGGAATCTATGTCCCGGGCGGAAGAGCAATTCTGGTATCTACTGTTCTTATGAACAGCATTCCTGCATACCTTGCAGGTGTGGAAGAAATTATTATGGTTACTCCACCAAATTTATACGGAAAAGTGGACCCATATTTATTAATTGCAGCAGACATGGTTGGGATAAAAACAATTTTTAAAGTTGGTGGCGCACAGGCAATTGCAGCGCTGGCTTATGGAACTAAAACTATACCTAAAGTGGATAAAATAGTTGGTCCAGGTAATATCTATGTTGCGCAAGCCAAAAAACATGTTTTCGGCAGAGTAGATATAGATATGATTGCTGGACCAAGCGAAATTTTAATAATAGCTGATGAATTATCTAATCCTGAATTTATAGCCAGTGATTTACTATCTCAGGCAGAACATGATGAAAAAGCTTCAGCTATTCTTGTAACTTCTTCTTTTCAAATAGCGCAAAAGGTAAAAACTGAAATACAAAAGCAACTGGATAAATTAAAAAGAAAAAATATTGCCGTGGAATCTTTAAAAAATTTTGGCGGAATTTTTTTAGTTAAAGATATATCCAGTGCTATTGCTTTTTCGAATGATTTCGCACCTGAACACCTTGAATTGCATTTAAAAGAGCCATTTATATGGCTTGGTAAAATTAAAAATGCCGGTGCTATTTTTATTGGTTCATATTCTCCTGAAGCTTGCGGAGATTATATGGCAGGACCAAATCATGTGCTTCCCACAGGTGGAACTTCTAGATTTTTTTCTCCATTGGGTGTTTATGACTTTATAAAACGAACCAGTGTGATTTACTATTCAAATAAAAAACTAAGAGAAATGGCATCTTATATTACTGCTATTTCAAAAATTGAAGGATTAGAAGCTCATACACTTTCTGTAAAAAAACGCATATATTGAGTTTTATTTTTTTTTGTTATAATATAGTATTATTTATAAGGAAAACCGATGATAAAAAAAATTCTAATATTTTTTCTCATACTTTTGCCAATTTACGCCTTTGCTGAAATTCTTCCTTATGATTCAAGTGTACTTTTTAATGAAGAACAATCATGGGTTGAACCCTTTAGATATTTTGATGCGGGAAATATTATAGAAATTAAACAAAATGACGTCAGGATTAATCTTGGGGAAAATTTAAATATTCAATCAGGTTTTGTTTATGATATTTATCATAAAAATGAGGTTACCGGTCAATTAAATATAATTTCTGTTTTAGAAGATGAATCCGAAGGTAAATTGATTGCCAAAAAGGGAACTATAAGTAATTATGATGAAATAAAATTTGTTGGACAAATAAATGTATTTGAAAATCAAAAATATTCTAAACGTTATGATAAAAAACTATCAGGTAAAATTACTATAGTTGAAGAAAACTTCTGTCTTATTAATATTAATCGTAAAAATGGTGTTGAAATCGGGATGAAATTCAGTATTATTAATAAAGAAGAAGAACCAATTGGAGTAATTGAAGTAGTTGATACCTCTTTTGATAAAGACAGTTTATGCAGTATTAGTGAAAAAAATAAAAAAATTGAAATCGGATATATAGTGAAAAAAAATCCTCGTTCAAAAGAACAATGGATTGAATTAGCAGTATTATGGGAAACTCAACCTGAAACTCAATTTGATGCAGTCTATGCTTATGAAAAAGCATTGGATATAGATCCATCATCAAATGAAATTAAAAATAATTTTTTCAAATTGCTGGAAAAAGTCTCTAATGAATTTATAGGCAATGAAATTTATGATAAAGCTTTAATTTATATTAAAAAAATAAAAAAATATAATCCAAAATTTGATGAAAAATATAAAGATCTGCTTAACAGAACCCTTGATAAAGGGAAAACATTCTGGCATACAGGAAATTATATCCAGGCAATTAGATATTTTGAACAATTGGAGCAGTCACCTGAAACTATAAAACTGCTTTCTGATAGTTATATTGAAGTCGGAAATGAATTTGAAGGACAAAACAATCTTAAGCCTGCTATATATTGTTATGAAAGAGCTAATAAATTAAGCCCAAAAAATATTAATTACCAAAAAAATCTGTATACAATTTATGAGAACAATAAAATGTATGATAAAGCAATCAATGTTTTAAAAAATCTAAAAGATTTAAATATCGATGATCAAACAAAAAAATGGGTAAATGAACAACTTGATAACATACTGAGGGTTCAAGAAAAACGAGCTCCTAATTATCGTTTTGTTGATTTGGGTAGAACAAATTTCAATTTAGATTCATTGCAAGGCTATGTAGTATTTACTATTTTATGGAGTACTTCTTTTGATGGTATACTTGAAGAACTTCGCTTCCTCGCACTATTTTCTGAAAAATTTAAAAATCAACCATTAAGAATAATAGCTATAAACAGCGATCAAAGGGGAGCAGAGGTAATAAACCAATTTATAACTTCAAATGAATTAAAAGTAAATTATACAATTGCTTTTACTCCTGATAGAATTGATTTTCTTTTTCCTACTAATGTTATTCCGCAAATAGCTATTGTTGATAAAAGAGGTAAGCTTGTATATCATAAAATAGGGAAAATAGATGAAAGAGAAATAGAAGAATTATTTAGCCGTATTTTAAATGATAATTAATAGTATTGGGAAAAAACAAATTATGAAAAAAAATTGGATAATATTACTATTTCTGATTTTATTCCCTTTAGAATCTTACTCGGAAATATTTAAATTTGATTCTTCTTATCTTTTATTTGAAAACAAAAGCTGGGTTTCTCCCTTTATTTTTTATAATTATACATTTGTAACTTTAGTATCTGACAATGAAGCAACAATAGATTTTGGTTCAAAACATGGAGTTCAGCCAGGATTTATTTATGATATTTTTCATGGCAATAAAAATAAACCAGATGCCAGAATATGTATAAATATTGTAAACAAATACACAAGTAATGGCTACTATTTAACAAAACCAAAATATGTGGATTCTATTTCTCCAGGCGATAAAGCGATTTTTACAAATTTGATTGAAACAAAAGAGAATCAATCATTTTTTAACAGGATTGAAAAAGAACTGAATAGCAAAATCTCTTTAATTGATAAAGATTTGTGTTTTATTGATATTACTAAAAAAAATGGAGTTCAAAAAGGGCAATTATTAAAAGTTTATAATGACAAAAAAAATATTATAGGTGAAATAGAAATTATTGAACCTGTCGAAGCAGGGGCATCAATTGCAATAGTGAAAAATCAGATTGAACAATTTAAAATTGGATATGAAATAAGAAAAGATAAATATTCTGCTTCTGATTGGTTAGAAATCGCTCGAAGATTAGCCCGTGAAGAAGCTACTCTTAAAGATGCTGTTTTCGCTTATGAAAAAGCAATAAAATTAGGGGCTGATCCTTCATCTTTTTCAGGTGAACTTGGGAACATTATTTTAGTTATTGCTCAAAAACAAGAAAAAGAAGGTGAATTGGGCAGGGCGCTTTTTTATTGGAATATGTGTATAAAATATAATTCATTATGTGAAGAAAATTATAAATTTTTAATTCCTAAAGTCATAGATAGTGGGAAAATTTTATGGGAAAGAAAAGAGTGGATTGATGTAATAAAAAACTTTGAAAATCTACCTAAAAGTGAGGAAATAGGAAAATATTTATCTGCAAGTTATAACTTTCTTGGTAAAGAAGTAGAAAGCAAAAATCATCAGATGGCTATTTATTGTTATGAACAATCTTTTAAAATCTCATCAAAAAATATTTTTGCATTAAAAAATCTTGCCAATATTTATTTTCAGGATATTTTATTTGACAAAGCACTATTCTGGCTGGCAAAAATAAAAGATATATCAACAAGGGAAGATGAAAAAAACTGGGCAGATATTAGAAAAGATGAGATTTCAAGAGCCAGAGAAAACCTTGTTCCTAATTACTCTTTTACTTCTTTTTCTGGAACGGATTTCAATTTAGATTCTTTAAAGGGGAATATTATTTTATTGGTTCTCTGGAATAAGCAAAATTTTTCAAGCAAGTCTGAAATTGATTATTTAAAATTTTTTTATGAAAACTATAAAAATAAAAAATTTAAAATTTTAGCAATTCATAGCACCAGAGATACTAATTTAGTAAGAAGTTATCAGCAAGAAACAGAAGGAATTGATTTTGATATTGTATTTGGCAATAATGAAATGACTTTTTTATTCCCTGAAGCAGATACTTTGCCTCAAAATGTTATTTTAGATAAAAAAGGCAAAATTGTATATCAAAAAGCATCATTTGATGAAAATGAACTGAAAAATATTGTTGATGCATTGTTATTGGAATGAAGAATATTTGCTCTTTCTGAAAGGAATATTATGATTAATTTAGATTTTGAAAAAAGTGATGGAATAATTCCTGTAATTATTCAGGATTATAAAACACAGGAAATTTTAATGCTGGCTTATATGAATAAAGCAGCATGGGAAAAGACACAAACAACCGGGAAGGTTCATTATTTCAGCCGTTCGCGAAATAAATTGTGGCTTAAAGGCGAGAGTTCCGGACACTATCAAATTGTTAAGGAAATATTAGTTGATTGTGATAATGATACATTATTAATTAAAATAGAACAAATTGGCGGTGCTGCCTGCCATACAGGTTATAATTCATGTTTTTACCGCAGAATAGCAAATGATGTAGAAAAAATAATTAAGGATGAAAAAGTATTCGATCCGGAAAAGGTTTATGCTAAAATCTAGAAAGGTAGAAAAAAATGAAATTAACATTGGGTTTACCTAAAGGCAGCTTACAGGAATCTACTTTAAAAATGTTTAAAAAAGCAGGATTCAATATTAGTGTTGGATCGCGTTCTTATTTCCCCTCTATCGATGACGAAGAAATTGAATGTATGTTAATACGCGCACAGGAAATAGGGAAATATGTTGAACAGGGCGTGCTGGACTGCGGCTTAACAGGCAAAGACTGGATTATGGAAACACACTCAGATGTTGCTGAAGTTGCAGATTTAATTTATGCAAAGCAGGGATTGCGTCCAGTACGCTGGGTTTTGGCTGCTCCTGAAGATTCAGATATTAAATCAGTAAAAGATTTGCAGGGAAAAAGAATTGCCACTGAGGTAGTTAATTTAACACAGGATTATTTAAAAAAACATGGAGTGAAAGCAGAAGTAGAGTTTTCATGGGGCGCTACTGAAGCTAAAGTTCCCGCACTGGTTGACGCTATTGTGGAAATTACTGAAACCGGTTCATCATTACGTGCCAATAAATTAAAAATTGTCGAAACTATATTAGAATCAACAACTAAATTTATTGCAAATAAAGCAGCATGGAAAGATGACTGGAAAAAACAAAAAATGGAAAATATTTTAACTTTGCTCAAAGGAGCTTTGGCTGCGGAAGAAAAGGTTGGATTGAAAATGAATATTCATAAAGAAAAACTAAATCAAGTTCTGCCTTTATTGCCATCTCTTCGCAATCCTACAATATCTGGACTTACAGATACAAATTGGGTAGCTCTGGAAATAATTATAGAAGAAAAAGTGGTTAGAGAACTTATCCCACGCTTACGCAGATTTGGAGCAGAAGGAATAGTTGAATACCCATTAAATAAAATAATTGAATAAAAGGACTATTATGCGAATTGGATTTGGATATGATGTTCATGCTTTAACAATTAACCGTAAGTTAATAATGGGTGGCGTTGATATTCCCCATTCGCATGGCCTTTTAGGACATTCAGATGCTGATGTTCTTTTGCATGCAATCTGTGATGCGCTTTTAGGCGCAGCAGGTTTAGGTGATATTGGCAAACATTTTCCTGATACAGACAATAAATTCAAAGATATATCCAGCTTAATTTTACTTAAAGAAGTAAGATTGAAAATTCAAAATGCAGGATTTAAAATAAGTAATATAGATTGTGTTGTCATTGCTGAAGCACCAAAAATAAGTAAATATATTCCCAAAATGATTGAAAATATAGCAAATGCGCTTGATATTGCTTCTTCCTGTATAAATATAAAAGCCACTACTGCTGAAGGACTTGGCGCTTTTGGCAGGAAGGAAGGCATTGCAGCAAATGCTGTAACTCTTCTGGATTCTTAAAGCGACTTTGAATTAGGTATTGTCAAAATAGGAGGTTGCTATGTTAATAGATTTAAAATCTGCAGAATATTGCGGTGATTACAAAATAAAACTCACATTTGAAGATGGAAAAAGCGGTATTATGGATTTTTCGTCATATATTAACAAAAAAGGAATTTTTAAAAAATTTAAGGATATAAATTATTTTAAAAATTTTATCGTAGACCCTGAAGTTAAAACTCTAGTCTGGGGGAATGAAATAGACATAGCGCCTGAAACACTTTATTGTCAAGCAACACATTCTCAATTTCCAGATTGGATGCAAAAATAAATTGGATGCAAAAATAATATGTAGTATGAATAAATTTCGATTAATCTAATATAGAAAACAAATGCTTATTCCGTATTTTTTACTTGCAAAATTTTATAAAATTAATACAAGATATAAATAACGCCCAATATAATTATTATATAATTAAATTAGTCTGAATTATGAGGAAAAACAATTGTTATTAAAGATAAAAAATAGTGGACATTAAGCAGTGTAAAAAATTTAATATATATCTTTATAGTTATGAAACAACTAAAAATAGAGATGAAGAAATATGGATTATTTATATGAAAATCTTGGCGATGAAAGATTCCAAGAATTATGCCAGTGCCTAATTAATAAAGAATTTCCAAATGCACAATCATTTCCCGTAGGACAACCAGATGGTGGAAGAGATTCATTATCTTATATTTTAAATTCCCATAAAAAAGATTTCATATATTATCAGATAAAATATGTTATAAATCCAAATCAAATACAGGATCCACACAAATAAATAGTTGATACTATTAACGGAGAAATAGAAAAGATAAAACGTCTTATTCCAAAAGGTGCAAAATCGTATTATTTACTTACAAATGTAAAAGGAACGGCTCATCTTGATGTTGGGTCGATTGATAAATTAAACAAAATATTTGAAGATAGTATTCCTATCCCCTCAATGTGTTGGTGGAGAGATGATTTATCAAGAAGATTAGAAGCAAATCATATACTAAAATGGTCTTTTCCTGAAATAATAAGTGGTCAGGATATATTAAATTTTGTTATATTTGAAAATCTTAATGAAAATAAAGAAAGACGTGAAAACGTAATTAGGGCATATTTGGCTGACCAATATGATTTGGACAAAGAAGTAAAATTTAAGCAAATTAAATTACAAAATCGTTTATTGGATTTATTTATTGATGTCCCTATTCATCTTAAAAAATTCAATGAAAAAAATAAATATCTTAAAAAAATACTAAATAAATTTCAACTAAATATTAATCGGAATGATTTCCACTTTATTAGAGAACAAGAGAATATCGGTGCAGCTTCTTTTTTATTGAATTCGAGAGTGCAACAAGAAATTGAAAAAATTCTTTTAGAGGGTGGACCTGGACAGGGCAAATCTACAATTACTCAATATATATGCCAAATCCATAGAATTCGTCTTTTAAATAAAACTGACGATCTGGCTTTAATTCCTGATAATTTGAAAAATATTCCTATTAGATTCCCTTTAAAAATTGATTTGCGTGATGTAGCTTCATGGGTAGAAAAAAAGAATCCCTATATAGGAATTTTAAGTGACGAATATTTTTCTAAAACATGGGAAAAATCTTTAGAAGCATTTTTAGTTGCACATATTTGTTATCATTCTAAAATAGATGATTTTATTGTAAGTGATTTTATTGCAATATGTAAATTGAGTTCAATTCTGTTTGTTTTTGATGGATTTGATGAAATAGCTAATTTAGAAGTTAGAGAAGAAATAATAGATTTTATTAATAAAGGGATTAATAGGATATCTGGAAATTCTAAATCAATACAAGTTTTAATAACTAGTCGACCTGCAGCATTCTCAAACACAATAGGTTTTTCAGTAGATGATTATCCTCATTTTGAATTAACAGATATTACACCTGCAATTATAAAAGAATATATTGAAAAATGGATAAAGGCTAGAAAGCTCGGACATAGGGAAGCTAAAGAAATAAGACGATTAGTTGAAGTTAAATTAGAAATGCCACATTTAAAGGATTTAGCAAAAAGCCCTATGCAACTTGCGATTCTAATTAGCTTACTCAATATAAGAGGAGAATCATTACCAAATAAAAGAACAGCATTATACGATAGCTATATCGAATTATTTTTTAATAGAGAATCGGAAAAAAATGTAACAATAAGAGATAAGAGAGATTTAATAATAGACATCCATAAATACCTCTATAATGGATCAACTATTTACTGTAGTGAAAGAAAGGGTGTGTGCTTTAGTTTCTAGAGTACAAGGTACTTATGAGTTTGAAGTACAGCCATTAAGAGAGTACTTCTGTGCGAAATACCTTTATGAGACTTCTCCTTATTCTCCTGCTGGTTTTGTAAAATTTGGAACAAAACCTGAAAGATTTGATGCAATATCGCGTAATTCTTATTGGCAAAATGTCGTACGTTTTTTTGCAGGATGTTTTGATAAAGGAGAATTACCAATGCTAATCCAAAAACTGAATGACTTACAAAATGATGAGCTTCTGAAATATACTAATTACCCTAGAATAATAACTTCACAACTATTATCTGACTGGGTATTTACTCAATATCCAAATTTATTAAAGGAAGTTGTTAAGATTTTAATTATTGGTAATAGGTTTGATATAATTGAAAAAAATAGTACACTTAAAGAAAAAGTGTTTAATGGTATATTAGACAGTGAAATATTTGTTTCTTTTAATAGAAACATAAAAACGAAATTCTTAAGCATAGTATTATTGAGTTTTTATTTGGATACATCTATATTGTCTTCTGTTTTTGATAATGATAATGACAGTAATTCTTTATTGGAATTTATAAATCAACAATTTCCACGGCATAGGTTTCTTCGTGAAAATGAAAAAGAAATGCGTATTCCCGAATTTATTATAAGCGATGAAATTGATATTAAAATTAAAAATTATTTTAATTTGATCAAGAATGCTTTAGATACCGAAATATCGAATTGGAAAAAGGATATAGAACCTTGGGATGTACTTGTAGAAAATGGGAGGTCAATTTTTAATGACAATTGGGGGTTTTATTTAGTTTCCATTATTGCTGCAGGAATAAAAACAAATGATAAAAAATTTAATGATTATCATGATTTTAACAATTCAAAAATTTCTCTTTGTAAAAGAGTCAGATATGCTCGATTAAAGTCTGGAAATATTAAGTGGTGGCAAAATCATATAAAAAATTCAACTCGATTAGATTTTTCACTTTTAGTATTTTTTGCTTGGGCAACTCCTAAAACAATTATCCAATTATTGCCTTTGATATTGCCAAAAATAGAGTCCTTAAAACCAGAAGAGTTTAAAAAAATAATAAATGGACTTAAGCGAATTTCTCGTGTATCAATTTTCACACCAGTACAACAAAAAAATATAATAAATGAGGTTAAAAAACATAATTTATCTGATTCAATAAAATATATTCTGAGTCTTCGATTTCCCGATATGAATAAACAAAAATTTATTTATGAATATATAAATAATTATTCCGGTGATCTTGAAGATGTATTAGAGTCGCAATTAGAATTTCTTATTAACCAATTTTTAACATCATCTTCAAAAGATGCTTATCTCCCAAAGATAAAAAAAATATACTGTAACTTAAAAAGATATAAAAGAAAGCATCATTTCTATGGAAGATATCTACGCGTGGAATTAATCAAAATACCATATGAGATTATTGATTAAATAATGGGTGAAGCAGGAAATTATCAGTAATTAAAAACGGATTGTGACGATGAAGGAATAAGAATTCTTAATAAAGGATGTCAATTTGAAACTATACTATATATTTTTTAGTATTTTAACTGTGAGCTTAATATCATTAATTGGAATACTAAGTATCATTATTAATAAAAAAATAATAGAAAATATTCTGGTCTTTCTGGTAAGTTTTTCTGCCGGTTCACTTCTGGGTGATTGTTTTATTCATATTTTGCCTGAAATAGTTAAAACAATAAATTTTGGAAAAACAGTCTCGCTTTTGATTTTATCCGGGATATTAGTATTTTTTATTTTAGAAAAATTTATTTATTGGAGACATTGTCATGTCCCAACATCCGAAGGACATCCGCATCCAATTATTTTTATGAATTTAATTGGCGATGGTCTGCATAATTTTATCGATGGAATGTTTATTGCCGCAAGTTATTTAATAGATATAAATATTGGAATTACAACAACTATTGCAGTCATATTTCATGAAATTCCGCAGGAAATCGGAGACTTTGGAGTTTTGCTCTATGGCGGCTTTAGTATATCAAAAGCGCTTTTATTTAATCTTTTTTCTTCATTAACTGCTTTTTTAGGGGCTTTACTCGTGCTGTGGTTAGGTAAAACCTATGATAATTTATCTTTTTATCTTTTAGCTTTTACTGCTGGAAGTTTCATTTATATTGCAGGTGTAGACCTCCTGCCTGAACTAAAAAAAGAAACAAAATTATCAAAATCTTTTTTGCAATTTGTAGGATTTACACTTGGGATGGGAATAATGCTTATGCTATAAATTCAATATCGATGCAATTATAACCTGGCCGGTTATCTCAAGATTTTGAATTTGCAGTTTATCAACAGTATCTTCACTTGTATGATAATTCGTATCTTTGTACCATTCCAGATAAGCTACAGGAATGCCAAGCATTTCAAAAGCTGAATGATCACTGCCAACACCGGCATTGAACGAAAACACCGGATATCCAAGCTGTAATCCTTGAAATTGCATCCATGCGGAAAACCATGCATTCCCTCTCTGCATATTACCAATATAAAAATTTTTTCCACTGCCAGCCATATCAACTGACATCATGCCAATAATTTTTTTTACTATTTCAGGTTTTAGTTTCCTTACAAAATATCTGGAACCAAATGCATTTGCAATTGAAAAATTAGCGGTTCCTTCTTCTGCTCCAAAAAATACAAAAATCACATTTTTATCAATCTTTGCATTTTTTAAAATACGCGCTGCTTCAAGTATTACTCCGCAGCCGGAAGCATTATCATTAGCACCCGGAGCCTGGGGCACAGAATCGACATGCGCTCCAATTACAATAATATTTGCATCACTGGAAAAATCTTTTTTGGCAATTATATTATGTGATTTTTTTTGATTCTCGATTTCAAACTCCTGCTCTTCCGGTGCATATCCATAGCTTTCCAATTCTTTTTTTATATATTTAAATGCAAGGTCTTCTTGTTTACTGCCCTGCGCTCTTGGTCCAATATTAACTGAAAGATGAGTAATATGCGCAATGACTTTTTTAGTGTCATAATTTGATAGATAATCCAATAAAGTTTTATTAATATTTACACCTTCATATGGTTTGTTAAGATTTATATATCCAGCATCATCCTTCTCCTGAATTAAAGTATAAAATGCTTTAGAATATGATTGTAAATTTTTTATTACTCTTTGTGATTGTTGTCCTTTAAGTATAATAGGTTGAAATTTTACTTTATTATTATTTACATCTAATGGAATAATAATTACATCTTTAATTTTTTTATTTTCAATTTTAAATTTAAGTATTATTCCCTCTTTCACATTTTGGACTTCACTAAAATATGAACCAAAAGAAAAAGTGCCAAGGCTATAAGCAATTATTCCGCTATTATATATTTCTATTCCCTGTAAAGTATGCGGATAATGGCCAAGAATAATATCTGCTCCATAATCAATCATATTTCTTGCAGTAATTACCTGCTTATTATTTGGGAGATTGGTATAAGGATCCCCCCAATGGACAGAAACCACAAGAATATCAACATCTTTTTTTGCATTTTCAATATCTGATTTAAAATAATCCATTATAAGCGGCATTACTCCTGGTGAAGTAGAATCAGCATAAAATTCTGGCGGACCTTTATCTGAATAAGATAAAAAACCAATGCGTGTATTTTTTATTTTAATAATTTTCAAACTGCGGGCATCCTTTAAATTTTTACCTGCACCAATATATATTAAATTATTATTGTTAAATAAATTAAAAGTTTCAAGCATGGATTCGTATCCATAATCACCAAAATGATTGCTGGCAAGGGAAATCACATCAAATCCGGCATTTAATAAAGATTTTATTGAAACAGGATCGCAAGCATAAAAAGTATTACGTGATTTTAATAATGGCTGACCTTTTTTTGTTGAAAGAGAACTTTTAAGATTGCCGATAAGAATATCTGTATTTTTTAAAATATACCTTGTGGAATCAAAAATATAATCATACCCTTTTTCTTTTAATAAAGTATCAGCTTCATCACCAGGAAGAATGTCGCCAACAGCAGTAAGTTCAATATATGAGGTTTGCGAGTATATTGAAATATTTAAATTTAAAAAAATAATTGTTAATAAAAAAAATATTTTTACGGAGAACCTTGTAAAATTCATAATGTAGATACTAACATGCAAGTTATTACTGGTCAAGGGTTTATAAACTATGTTATAATAGACCAATAGAAATAGAGATTAAATTACAGGTTAAAGGGTATGATATATGAAAATTGACAAAAGAAATATTGAAATATTAGATGAATTAATGGTTAATGTCTTAAAGAAAAAAACTCCAAGCGAGAGATTGGCTATAGGATTCGGTCTTTATCGATCTGCAAAGAAGCAGTTAATATGCTATTTGCGTTCTCTGCATACAAACTGGGATGATAAAAAAATTCAGGATGAAGTAATAAGAAGGATTTCTCATGGAAATAGAAGAAATTCAAGGGTTGCTTAAATACTTAATTAGTGCCTTTGAAAAACTTGGTATAAAATATTTTGTGACTGGTTCTATTGCTTCGATGTTTTATGGAGAGCCTCGATTTACTAATGATATCGATGTGGTAGCAGATATAAGAGAAAGTCATATTTCCGGATTGTTGAAATTTTTTCCTGAAGATAAATTTTATATAAGTGAAGATGCTGTTCGTGATGCGATAAAAAATAAATATCAATTTAATATTATTCATCCAGTATCAGGTTTAAAAGTTGATATCATGATCAGCAAGAAAAATGATTTTGATAATAGCCGTTTCAGAAGGATAAATAGAATTTCCCCTATGGAAAATACTCAGGCAAATTTTGCATCACCGGAAGATGTTATTATTATGAAAATGATCTATTATAAAGAAGGTGAGTCGGAAAAACATCTTCGTGACATAACAAGTATTCTCAAAATATCCGGTGATTTAATTAAGAGAGAATATATCGAAGATTGGGTTGCCAAATTAGGACTTAATAATATCTGGAAGGCTATTCTTAAGAAGCTAGAAAAATGATTTTATTTTTTAGGAATATAGGCAAATGGATTTCTTAAACAGAATTTTTCTTTTTTTTGCAAGTATTGAAGGTGAACTTTTTTATAATGCTCATTATTTAGTTGCAGTTGTGATTGTTTTATACATGCTGACATATGAATACTTAAGCACAAAAAAAAATGAGACATTATATTTGATTATAGCCTTTAGTCTAATGTTTTTCAGACTTATTTTTCTTCATATGCTGCTGTTAAGAGCGCATTTTTTTGCTGTCACTCACAATAAACCATTTTTTCTTTTTATTGATTACCAATTAAATACATTATCTTTTATTTTTCTTGCATGGGCATTTATTTATCCGCAGGCAAAAGAAAAATTATGGTTTCAAAGATATTTTTTTATTAATATTTTTTTGCTAATTCTATACCCGATAATGCATTTTTTATGGATAAGCGGTTATTTGTTTAAGGATTTAGGAATTAAATTATTAGGACCTGAAAATAATTTTTATATAATTGATGATTATATTTATAATATCTGGCAATTTATTATTATAGTATTTACAATATTTTATCTTCATCTGCGTCCTGGAAAATCACAAAATTTACTTATTAAAACTTTTTTTGGGCTTCTTTTAACCATTCAACTGGCGCATCTTTTAAATCTGTCGATTGGACAGGGGAAAATAAGTCTTTTAATAAATATTGAACGTGTATTACCTATTCTTGCATCTTTTTCTCTTGTATTAGCTATTTATCATAATATTCTGTCAAATCTTAACCAGACACAGCAAAAAATTGAACAATTGAATTTAGAGTTAGAAAAAAAAATTGAAGAACGCACTCAGGAACTGGAAAAAAGGAATAAGGAATTAGCACGCGCTGAACATATGGCAAGTCTGGGAAGAGTTGCCGCAGGATTAGCACATGAAGTTAAAAATCCGCTTAATTCAATAGAGATTAATCTTGGACTTATTAAAAGATATTTAAGCAAAAGCAATATAAATGAGAAATATGAAATGCTTGATATTTTAAAACTTATTAATGGAGAATTAAATCGATTAGACTTTTTAATTCAGGAATTTTTAATGTTTGCCAGACCGCAAAAAATAAAATCCGCAGAGCGTGATGTTAAACAATTTATACAACAGATATTAAATCTTGTTAAAGCTGAATCAATAAAAAAAAATATAAATATTGGGACTGAATTTCCCGATGAGAAAATAACAGCGTCTTTTGACGAGGCATTAATAAAACAAGTGTTTTTAAATATTATTATCAATGCATTTCAATCAATGGGAAAAGGCGGTAAATTAAATATTACAATTGAAACCGTTAATAATAATATTTATTTCCATATTTCTGATACAGGTTGCGGTATAAAAAAAGAAATTCTCTCACAAATTTTTGAACCATTTTTTACAACAAAAGATGATGGAACCGGATTGGGGCTTTCTATTGCTCAGAGAATAATAGAAGAGCATGGCGGAACAATAAACGTAGAAAGTACTCCTGGAAAAGGGACAGAATTCATTATACAGCTTTCTAAATAAAGGAAATTAATATGAGCAAAGAAATAATCCTTATTGCTGATGATGAAAAAAATACTAGAAATTCATTAAGCAAAATTTTATCTCAGGAAGAATATAATGTAATTCAGGCTGAGAATGCTGATGAAATTATGAAATTGCTTAAAGAAGAATCTGTTAATTTAATTATAACTGATCTGCGTATGCCAGGAACAGATGGATTATCAGTATTTCACAGGATTAAAAAAGATTATCCTGATATTGATGTTATTATTATGACTGCATTTGGCACAGTTGAATCTGCTGTTGAAGCAATGAAGGAAGGAGTGTGTGATTATTTAACCAAACCAATAAATATTGAGGAACTGATTATACTTACCCGTAAAATATTGCAAAATCAAAAACTTCGGCAAGAAAATAGATATTTGAGGGAAAGATTAGAAGATAAAAATCAGCTTACAAAGATGATATATCAATGCGAACGAATGAAGGATATTTATAATATGGCACAACAGGTCGCATTGACTAAATCAACAGTTTTGCTTCAGGGAGAGAGCGGAACAGGCAAGGAAATTTTAGCCAATGTTATTCATTCTCAGAGCGTACGCGAATATCAGCCATATATTAAAGTTAGCTGTACAGCTATTCCTGAAGGTGTATTGGAAAGCGAGCTTTTCGGACATGAGAAAGGCGCTTTTACAGGCGCTATAGAAAGAAGAAAAGGGCGCTTTGAGCTGGCAGATAATGGGACAATTTTTTTGGATGAAATTGGAGAAATGAGTCTTAATCTGCAATCAAAATTCCTCAGGATTCTTGAAGAAAAAGAATTTCAGCGTGTAGGCGGAGAAAAGACAATTAAAATTGATGTTCGTGTTATATCTGCTACAAATAAAGATTTGCGAAAACTAGTTCTGGATGGAAAATTCCGCGAGGATTTATTTTATAGATTGAATGTCGTAAACATTATCATACCGCCGCTTCGCGAAAGAAAAGAAGATTTACCTCTTTTGATTCAGCACTTCATACAGATTTTAAGTCATGAAATTAATAGAGAAATTGAAGGCATTTCTCCTGAAGTTATGGAAATATTTTATAATTATGACTGGCCCGGGAACATTAGAGAACTTAAAAATTGTATAGAAAGCGCAATTGTCAGAAGCAACAAATCAATAATAGAAGTTGATAATCTGCCTACTTATTTAAAACAGGAAAAAATCATTACAAGTTTTAATCCGGAACAGCAAAAACCAATTTCTCTGGATGAAGTTGAAAAAAAGACAATACTGCATACTCTAAAATTTGTAAATGGCAACAAAACCAAAGCTGCGCTAATTTTAGGAATTGGGTTGAAAACTCTTTATCGTAAATTGGAAAAATATGGGATAGAGGGATAACTGTTAGCCCTAAAATGAAGAACCTCGCAGCAAGCTGCGAGGTATCTTCTGTCTCTGATAGGAATTATTTATTATTTATATTTGTGCCAATTCATCCCTGCAGTAAACTGCAGGGATGAATTGGCACTTCCAGATAAAAAAATAATCTTCCCAAATTACTTAGAAATATGTATAATCAAACTATGGTCTTTACTATACAATGTCATTAAAACCCAATAGCGCTGGTTTATTTCTTAATGTAACTGAAAAGGATATTTCTGTAAGACACATATCAGGGAAAGTAATTGCTGTTTGGGAATTAGAAAAACTTACTCAAAGATTTATACAAAAAATACCTGCTATGCTTTTAATATCAGCTTCCACAGAAGAAAGAGATGGCAGAGAATATTTTCGTTTTTATAGAGCCCAATTACTAAAAGGAACATCGCATAATATTTTAGAAAATCAGTTTAGAGAAGAAAACATACTTGTTGATTTACGGCTGCACGACAAAGGAACCATGGCAAGAAATCATGGTACAGGATTTAGGACTTACGAGAACAAACTGCCATATTTATTCAAAAGCATAATAGATTTATAACTTTTTAAGTAATATAATAGTTTCCTTTTGCATTGTCCAACCGGTTTTTCCTGTTTCATTTGTAGGACTATTTTTCAAAGGCATTCTTTTATTAGGAATGTTCCTGTATAAAATCCCTTGAGAAACAAAACCAATTTTTTCACCTAATTCGCATATTATTGCATCTGTTTTTAATGTCAATTCCTTTACTGTACGATTACCAATAATTACACAAAAGTATTTTTGCGGTTTTAACATTTTGTACGCTTGTTTTAATGATTTATTCAAATCGATATAAAAACTTAAAACATCTTTTGCCCTAATTAAATCTTTACCTGTAATCTCCTCAATACTAAATTTAAGTGTTTTTGATTCATTCAATATGGGATCATCTAAATCAACGTTGTTTTTACCTCCTAAAAGTATTTTATCTATATCAATAATATCAGAAGGTAATAAATCTAACCACTGAGCAGACAATCTTGAAAATTGGCCATAAGCGACAGTAGTTCTGCTATCTCCATAAGGCGGTGAGGTAATAATAAAGTCAACTGAATTATAGGAAATACCATTATCTTTTGTTGAATCACCTTCAATAACACGAACATTAATCTTATGTGAGACATCTTTGTAATATTCCTTCATACCTAAAATATTTTTCTCAGTAATTTTAATGAATTCATCAATGACATTGGGGTTAAATCTATCAGTTAGTTTATTAGATGAACGGAATAATTTAAACTCACCATGCCGTGTATAAGAGACAATTCTTACAACTTCACTAAAACAGACACAAAAGAAATTGCTTATATCTTCATTTGGTATATTTTTTATTGCCATTCTAAGCATGGATAAATCCTTTATTACTTTTTTACTAAACCAAAAATCAATATTTTTAAATACAGGGGATTCGACATCACGTTTTTGGTTATAATTTTCTATTACACTCTTTAGATTTACCATCAAAAATTTAGGATCGATTGGTGTAGTTTTTACTCGCGCTATTAAAACAGCAAGAGGATTCAGTTCTATCCCAACAGAACTACGATTCAAAAGAGAACTTTCTACTAAAGTTGTTCCTGAACCGCAAAAAATATCACAAACTGTGTCATTTTCATTTGAAAAAGCTATAATAAGTTTTCTAGCCACTTGTGGGATAAACATAGCAGGATAAGTATGAAAACCATGAGTGTATGTTTTTGTATGGTATGTTCTAAAATCCCATTCCTCTATCCATTGCTTTGGTGTGATACCATTATCATAATGCTGTTTATGGTTATTCGAAATATTTGATACAATTAGATTTTCTAAACTTTGTATTTTCCTGTTTGCAACACTATCAATTGCAAACATATTATTATCAAACAAATAAGTTGTATCTGGTACTTCTTTAATATAATTCTTTGGTTTAAATTTACTTGGGTTTTGAGGTGCTGTGATATAGACGCTATTTTTAAGATACTTTTCTAAAATATTTTTTGGAAAACGACGCTGTCCTCCCGGAGTCCTTATAGAATGAAGTAATCCTTTTTCTTCCATTCTATATATAGTTTTAGTACTTATTCCTAAAAGTACTGACGCCTGTTTTGTATTCAGCATTTCTTTTGATTGATTTTTTATTAATGTCATGGTTATTACCTTAAATCGCACTATACAACATTAGACAATATTAGTCAACTGTTATTTTCTGTATAATTCAATAAAAACATCCTGAGACAAAACAGGATTAATAACTATGTCTGTTAATTTAAATTTTAATTTAAAATTATTCTGTTCCTTTATATATATTTTTTCAGGAAAAAATCCAATTTCATTTTTTTGAAAATCTGAAAATTCTATTTCGCTTGCAGGAATATTATTTTTTAATATTTCTATTTTATCCAGTGTTTGATTTATAGGGTTCCACCATAATTTTTGTGTTATTCCTGAAGAATCGGAACTTTCAAGAATAATATTACTTTTATTAATAGAAGCAGAATATTTTTCACTTTGCAATAAATCTGTTAATCCTGATAAAAACAGGATTAATTTTTGAGGTTCATAATCAATGCCGGTTAAATCAAAAAAACTTTTTTGCGAGTAAGGCAAAATAGTTTCTTCATTTTTTGTTAAATCCCGAAAAATAATATTTTTGGAATTAATAATAAAAATTTTTTCGATATTTCCCCATGTACCTTTTAATTCAAGGCGCAGTTTATCAGGATATGAAATAAAAAAAATTCCATTGAAATGTATTAATTTTCCCTGTATTTTACCGGAAACGCTTATTAATCCCTGTAAAGTGCGGAAATTTTCTTTTTTTTGCTGAATTTTATTGATAATTGCTTCTGGTTGGATTTCTTTTAATTGATAAATAGAAGGTGCGCAGGAATAAAGAATTAATGATAATAAATAAAGATGAATTATCGTTTTAATTTTTGTTCAATCTCCACTTTTTTCTTTTCGATTTCCATATGATTTTCTGGTTTTAATTCAAGAGATTTTTTATATGTCTTAAGCGCTTCTTCATAATTGCCAAGTTTATTATAAATATCTCCAAGATGATCAAATAATATAGGATCATCATTAAGCAGCTTAACAGCTTCAAGCTGTTCATGTAAAGCTTCTTCATAATGGCCTAATTGATATAATGCCCACCCTAAGCTATCAAGATAATATCCATTTTTAGGGTCAATTTCAATAGCCTTTTTTATAAATAAAACTGATTCTTCCAGATTAATACCTCTTTCAGCATATAAATATCCGATATAATTATAAGCATCTCCATTTTTTGGATTAATTTCTATAACATTTTTAAAATAAACAATAGCTTTTTCAAAACTTTTTGTTTTATCATGCATCACACCAAGATAATAATTTGCTGATTCATCATTTTTATTTACCTCATAAACTTTTTCTAAAATCTGAATAGCTTTATCATATTGTTTTTTCTGCCCATAAGCTAATGCCAGAAGTAAATTTATACGCGGATTATCATTAATATATAATAATGCTTTTTCTAAAATATCGATAACATTTTCATGTTTACCTGTTTTTTCATAAATATATGCCATACGAATATATGCATCAAAATATTTATGATTAAGCTGAATTATTCTATTATACTGATAAATAGCATCATCAAGCATTTCCTTTTTTTCATATAATAAACCAAGATTATAAAGCACATCTATATCATTTTTGTCTATTTTTTTTAATCGTTCAAATGCTGCCTGAGCATTATCATAATCTTCTATTTCAAAATAGACTTTAGCAATTTGTTTGCGCGCTCTAATATCATTGGGATTTATTTCTAGAATTTTTTGATATTGTTCAATTGCTTCCTTCCCTTTATTGAGTCTTTCATAAATCATGGCAAGAGAAAAAAGCGCAAAAGTATGATTGGGATTGTCATCGAGTACTTTTTTGAATTCATCAATTGCATCTTCAAATTTTTCCGTGTCAATAAAAGTAAATCCAAGATTTAAATGCGCCAGGATATTATCCGGTTCTTTTTTTAATACTGCTTTCAGATATTTAATAGCTTTTTCTGAATTATTTTCTTTGGAGAATATTGTTCCAAGGCGGAAATTTGCTTCAATGTTCTCTGAATCAATTCTTTCGACGATTTCAAGATAAATTTCTTTGGCTTCTTTAAGTTTATTCTGGTGCAGATATATTGTTGCCATACTTAACAGAGGATCAATATATTTTGGTTCGAAATTTATCGCTGATTTGAACTCATTAATTGCTTCATCATTTTTTCCTAATTTTAAATATATCTGCCCTAATGAATAATGTATGACTGATGGATTGTCTTCAGCAGTAAGAGCTTGTTTAAATTCCTCAATTGCTTCCTGATACATTTTGTTATTTTCATAAAAGTTTCCCATAGCAAAATGTGAATAAGCAAAAGCATTACGCTTTGCCATTGTTGAAGGCGGGGGAAGAGTTTCAGTTTGTATTTTAATATTTTTTTTACTGCATGCATTAAAAAATAAACTGAAGATTATAAGAAACAATATAATATTTTTATTAATCATTAATATAAAATCCCTTATATAATACAATGGAGTTAAGAGGTTTAGTTAGAATGAAGGGAACATTGTAAATTCAATCTAATTTTTGGTGCCGGAGGCCGGAATTGAACCGGCACGGGCTTGTGGCCCAGCGGATTTTAAGTCCGCTGCGTCTACCAAATTCCACCACTCCGGCAAAAAATTTCTAATTTTCAGTATCTTAACATGCTAATAATATTTTTGTCAAGACGAAATTCTACAATGAATTGAAACTACAAAAAAGTTAAATTGTATATTTTCATAGATTATTCTACTTGTTTTTATTGCTTTTATTTGCTATAATTATTTTCATTAAAATGAATATATTTATCTTTATAAGATAATTTATTTATATATTTAAAATTTAAGGAGAAATAAAATGAAAAATAAAAGTTACATTGAATCAGTATTTTATATTTTATGCTTCATTTTTATAACAGCAATTGTTAATACAAGTGCAGCTAATTTTTCTGATGTTACTGCTACATCAGGTCTTGATGACAGGGGAAGAGGAAAAGGTGTTGCTATAGCAGATGTTAATGGTGATGGACTGCTTGATGTTTTTGTCTCAAATAAAGGCGGAGGCAGTCATCTTTATTTAAATAAAGGGGATTTCCATTTTGAAGATTTTACTGAGGAATCAGGGCTTACTGATATTGGTTATTGTACAGGAACAGTTTTTGGCGATGTTAATAATGATGGATATATAGATATTTACATCCCCAAAGGCGGTGTTTATGAAGTTGAACCAAATCGGTTACTTATTAATGATGGAAAAGGGCATTTTAAAGATATTACCAAAATAACTGGAGTGGGTGGACTGGATTACAGCTATAGCGCTCTTATGGCTGATTTTGATTATGATGGATGGCTGGATATTTTTGTTTCAAATTATGGAGTTGGCTCTCAAAATAGAATATATCGTAATGAAGGTTTAAATAAAGAAGGTATTCCTGTTTTTAAAGAAGTAACAAATGAATGCGGAATAGGCGAATATAAACGGTGGAGCTGGAGTTCTGCGGCACCTGATATTGATAATGATGGAAAAGTGGATTTGTATGTTGTATGCGGCAGATATCCAAATGGTGAAAAAAATTTAATGTTTAAAAATGTCAGCACTAAAGGAAACATTAAATTTGTTGATATTTCAAAAGAGTCGGGCACAGATGACCCTCAATGGGGGCTTGGCTCAGCTTTTGCTGATATTGATAATGATGGAGATCTGGACTTAGCTCTTTCTAATTATGTTGGAGAACGCACTGTAGAATTATTTTTAAATGATGGTACCGGGCATTTTACTAAAGTATCAAAAGAAGTTGGATTAGATCATAAAGGATGGGGGAAGGGACCTACCTTTGGAGATATTGACCATGATGGTTTTCTTGATATCTATGAAGGTGATTGCAAATGGGACAATCAATTATATCATAATGATTCTCTTGCTAAAGGCAAACTACAGTTTAGTGAAATTACCAATCAATTTCCTTTTATGAAATGTGAGACCGTTCGCAGCAAAGGGACAGCTTTTGCTGATTTAGATAATGATGGTGATTTAGATATCTATGTTGTTAATTGGGAAACTCCAAATACTATATATAAAAATGAACAAAATGATAATAATTGGATAAAAGTTGAACTTATAGGCAATATAAGCAATAAAAGCGCTGTAGGTGGATTGGTAAAAGTTTATGAAAATGGACATATAGGTGATAAAAAATTTTTTAGAGGGATGAGAGATATCAAAACTTCATCCGGTTTTTGTTCTATGCCTGGATTAGAAGTGCATTTTGGTTTAGATTCTAAAAAGACTTATGATTTAGAAGCAAAGTTTCCAAGCGGAATTGTTGTAACAAGATTAAATGTTAAAACAGGACAGAAACTGATTATTGAAGAACCGATGATTGTCGGGAAAAAATAAATATAGGGGCTGTTCAAAAAAGTGCAAGAATGTAGGGGTTCGATTTATCGAACCCGAAAAAATATTGAAAAATCGGGCTTGATAAATCAAGCCCCTACAAAAAAAATTGTAAAAAACACCTTTTTGGACAGCCCCTTCCACATTTGTTTACTTTCTTACGATATATCCGCCTGATTTAGGATCATATTGGATATTAGAGAACCCTGAATCTTTCAATCTTTCACCAATCCTTCTGACGAATGCAGCAGCTTTTTTGGCATCCTTTGCTTTTCCTGGTTCAGACGCATAATGCCAAAATACTCCTCTTGATTTCAAAACACGAAATAATTCTTTATAAAAATCAATATGGTAAAGCTCCGGAGCCATCACAAAAGTTGGCGGGTCATGCATAATTGTGTCGAATTCATTTTCTTTAAATCTCTTAATTTCTTCTATTGCGTTGTTGTTGATTATAGATATTTTCTTATCCATAAACAAATCATTGCTTGCCTTATTGAGTTTTGCCATTTCTAAAACTTCAGAATCTGTTTCTATTGTGATGACCTCAGTAACAGCATTGCATTTGGCGCATTGAATTGCATTATATCCAAGCCCTGTGCAGATATCAAGGACTTTGCCTTTTGGTTTAGCTGTATTTACTTTTATTTTGACATATGTCAACGGATCAATATTTATATATTTATGCATCGGGACACTGTTTATCTTAAGCACTGGAATTGTTGATGTTGTTAAAAGCTGATAGAACTTACCTGTTTTATCAGAAAAGAAATTAGTTTTTTCCATTAACTCTAACTCGCGTTTTTCTTTAAATGTAAGTTTTTGTGGTATGCCAATTTCTTCTGGTTTTATAATTTCTTTTACAGCCTTGGTTTTAGGTGATTCTTGTGCAATTTTTTGCTTATGAGAAGACTGGATTAACCAATCATCATATCCACCGGGATATTCATTAATTATTCCTTTCCCCTCCAGTACAATCGTTGAAGTTACAACATTATTTACAAAAGCTCTGTCATGGCTTACCAAAAGAAGCGTTCCCTGATACTCAAGCAATAATTCTTCCAGAAGTTCTAAAGTTTCAATATCTAAGTCATTAGTTGGTTCATCCATAACCAGCAAATTCGATGGTCTTGTAAAAAGTCTTGCAAGTAAAAGACGATTACGTTCTCCTCCTGAAAGATTCGATTCCTGAAGCTTCATGCGTACAAGACCCATTTGTTTATGCTGAGCCTTTTTTTCTGCGCGTAAACGCTCCAAAGCTCTGACTCTGCCTTCATTACGGCACCGGCGGGCTTTAACTCCACGTCGTATCCAAATTTCTTCCTGTGCTAATTTTTTATCGAATTTTTCCCATTGAGTTATTTCAGCATCCAATACTGCTTGTTTACGTTCTAAAAAAATTTTATAATCACATTTCCAGTTATATATTTTTCCGCGGTCGAGCTCAATAATTCTTGTTGCTAAATGAGTCATGAACATTCTGTCATGCGTAACAAAAAAAACTGTTCCTTCATAAGTCTTAAGAAACTCTTCAAGCCAATTGATAGATTCTATATCCAGATGATTTGTCGGTTCATCCAATAAAATAATTTCCGGTTTCAAAACCAATGCACGGGCTAATAATACTCGCCGTTTTTGCCCTCCGGATAACTTTTCAAAATCACTTTCTGCATCAAGCTTCATCTGTGAAATAATATATTCAACTTGATTGTTAATATCCCAGCCTTTGGTGCGATCCAGTTCAGATTGCAAAACATCAAGCTGGCGCATTAATTCTGGAGTATGTTCGGTTTGCAGACGAGTGGCTAAATGATGATATTCACCTAAAAGCTTCGCACGCGTACCTAACCCTGAAAGAACAACATCAAAAACACTACCTGCTGTTATGTCAGACGGAACTTCTTGCGGCAAATGAGCTGCTTTAACTCCCTTCTGAACAACGATAATCCCTCCGTCTATCTTTACCTGCCCGGTCATAACTTTCATTAAAGTTGTTTTTCCCACACCATTTCGACCAAGCAAAGCTATGCGTTCCCCTGCTTCTATCTGAAGGTTTAATTTATTAAAAATAAGCGGTCCGCCAAAAGCAACTGTAATTTCCTGCAAACTGATTAATGCCATTTAACAAACCTCTTATCTTTATGATGCAATCTTTTGAACCCATAATTTAGCATCTTTAATTAAAAAACCTATTCTGCTGCCATCCTTTGTTTTAATGACCAAATATTTACCTCCGGTGGCGAATGCTCGCTTTCCATTGAACGATTCTTCCACTGTTGCATCCGCTATTTCTGAACGACTAATCTCAATACTCTGCCCTGTTAACATTTCAAAAATCAGTTTATTCTTCGTGAGGCAAATCACACCGTTTCCATTAACCTTCCCGAAGCGGGTATTAGATACTCGGCATAGACCTGATTTTGGTTCAATAATAATTTCTTCATCTGTCATGCGGCACTTTTCTAGTATCTTATGAGACAATTTTCGGGATTTCTTTTTCATCCACCAGAAGATAATTATCCAAACTAAAGCTTGGATAATTATGATACCCGAAATCAGTATAAATATATTCATAGTTGTCATTTGCGTCTCTTCCTAATATCCCCGGATTTTTTGAGCGGAACCCCATGCATTTTAATATTTTAATGATTGTGTTGTGCATTGGTTAACTTCCGTAGAGCAAGACCTACTAATGGGAGATCTATCCATACATAGAAATATCCGATTGTTATATACCAATGTGATTTGAGAAAAAATAATCCTTTCATTGCTCTATGTTTACAAAATATATTATATTGTGTGTCTTTTGTCAACATATCTAAAAAAACTACAGCAATTCTTACTGAGAAATGGTTGCCATCCCCGGCATGTTTAATCCCCAATAAAGAATGTTGGGGACATATCTGATTTATTTCAAACATTAGATTCCCGATAAAACAAGTCGGGAATGACAAAAAATCGGCACTTTTTTAAATCCCTTTTTTAGAACATTTGAAAGATCAAAAAATCTTTGACATTTAATTTAATTACACTCATAATATAAGTATAGATAAATTAAAAAAATAGAAGTTGTAAGCGTTCAGCTATTAGTTATCAGCTTTCAGCTTAAAGATATTAAAATACAAAAAAATATTTAAAATTAAAATTTTGATTTACTTTAAATTTCTTGGCTGAATGCTGACAACTGATAGCTGAACACTTGCTCAGGAGTTCTTATGTCTTTCTCTAAAATTGATTTTGGTAAAAAGGGAGAGGATGAAGCTGTACATTTTTTAGAGCGTTCAGGATATAAAATTTTAGCACGGAATTATCGTACTCGTTATGGGGAAATAGATATAATTGCTCAGGAAAAAGATATTTTAGTTTTTATTGAAGTAAAGAACCGCAGTGATAAACAATTTGGGCTGCCAGAGGAAGCAGTTACAAAATATAAACAAAAACAAATATCTAAAGTCGCTCTGCATTATTTATGTAAAAATAAAATTAATTTAGTTCAATGCCGTTTTGACGTTGTTGCAATAAATAATTATGAACAAGAACAGAAAAAAAGAATTAAATTAATAAAAAATGCGTTTATTATTGATAGGTATTATTCTTTTTAAACAGGATTTGGATATAATAACAATTGAGAATAGGAGAAGCTATACTATGAATTATATCTGGGATTTTGAGAAACTCACTGAATTATGCAATCACAAAAATATAGACATAAAAAATTGGGCATTAAAAAAATTAATTTTACTTTATCCTGAAAAATCCGGAGACATTGCAATCGAGCTTGCTTATGATAAAAATATATTCATCGCCAAAGAAGCAATTGAATATTTTTTGAATTATCCGAATCATATATATAGCGATAAACTTTTAGAATTATATAAACAAAGCTCAGGTCAAATTGCAGGGAAAATTACTAAAATCTTTGTAAAACAAAATGATTTGCGTATTATTGATGCATTCCAGGAAAAATATCCATCTCACACAAAGGATCTTTTAGGTTATTCTCTTTCTGTTTATCATTTATCCTACATACATATTGATAAAATAAAAAAGATTATAGAAAAATCTCTGGAAATTATTCCGGAATTAAAAGATGGAAACTTAGATGTTGCTGACACGTTATTTTCTGCTGCTTTAAATAATGGAATAGGAATAGAAGCTTTACTGGATTTATGTTTTAATAAATTTAGTAAATACGAAATTATTCTTTCTCTTTTGATAAAAATAGATAATTATTGCGGTTCATGGTATTCCATAGATGATCTGGAAGAAGATGATGATAGTGATGATGATGGAAATTATATGATACAGGAATCACTGGATAACATTTGCATGAACGATTTTTCTGATGTGGAAGAAACCTTGCAAAATCTTTATACAAACAATAAATATGATGAAATAATAGAAGTAATTTTTACACAAACTTTTAATCTGCTTGATTTAAAAAAAAGGCAATTCAATGATGATTCATTTGATTTATGGATAAAAGGCAAAAGTAAACTGTGTCAGAATATAGAAGCAATTTCTGCTTTTAATAATCTTCATAAAAAATTTTCTGAAGATTACAAAAAATACATCGCAAATGTATGTATCTCAATATTTTCAAGCTTTGTTGAGTGTAAAGATATTATAGGATTAAATTTGAACACTATTGATTTAGATACTGCTTTAAATGTTTTTTTTCAGGAAAGAAGAGATGTTGAGGAAGATGATAAAATTATTGAAAATTTCATTAAACAAATCAAAGATAATGAAAAAATTATTGATACATGCTTTAGTCATATTGAAAATAATCCTGAATCCCCGGCTAATTTGCGAATTATCAGGCTTCTTGGCAGTTTAAATAATAAAAGCATTGCTTCAAAATTATTTAATCTTGAAATCGAATCCAATGAATTGGATGATGAAATAATAAATACACTTAAAGGAATTGGGATTGATGCAATAGATATAATTAAAACAGCATTTGATAAAACCGATGAAAATAAAATAATCAAAGCATTATTTATTTTAAAAGACATACCTGCTTTTCAAACAGTAGATATTATTGTCAATTATTGGGATAAACTCCTGGAGATAAATAAACAATGTTTATTGGAAGCTGTAAGGGAAATAGGAGATAAAAAATTCATAGAATTTGTAAAAAAAGAAATAAAGGGAGAAGACTTTGATGAACTAATAACTTTTAATTTTTTGTGTCTTCTTAATAATGTAGATAATCCTCAATTTGAAAAATTCGAGCATTTGATTAAAGAACAAGAAAAAAAAGTAAAAGATGCAATGAGTATGCTGGAATCAGGAAATACAGCAAGGCTTCTAGAAGAGCCATTAAACATTGAATTAAAATGCAGAAATTGTAAAAAATCCTATCATTATAAAATAGAAAAAGCATTTATAGAAAAAAACTCATCAGATTATTTTATTCAAGATAAAATTTTATGTAAAAATTGCAATAGCCTTGATCATTATGAGATAACAAATAACGGAAAACTTTCAATAATGGCCTATAGTATGCTTATAATGAATACAAATGAAAAAATTTTAAAAAATATTGATGAAATACGATTGTCTACTCTAGATATGAGAACTCTTAATGGTACGATTAAACCTTTAAATGAAGCGCTTGCAAATTATGAAGAAAAACTAAAAAAAGAACCTGGAAATCCCGAGTATTTAATTGGATATGCCAATACTTTATCAACAGCAAAAAGAGCCGAAGATGCAATTGAATATTATAAAAAAGCTGTAATAAGTGATCCGCTTGCAATAGAAGCATATGAAACACTAGGAGGGATTGCCGAAACAAAAGGCGATGATATTAGTGCATATAATTATTATAAAAAAGCGCTGAACATAGTTAACAATTTCAATTTATATAAATCAAAAGAGGAAAATAGAAAGAAGTATAAGGAAACTATTTTTAATGCAATTTGTTATTTTGAGGAAAAACTTGGAATAACTTCAACTATTAAAAATTTTCCTGTTGAAAAAAAGCTTGACATCAGTAGAAATGATCCTTGTTTTTGCGGTAGCGGTAAAAAATATAAAAAGTGTTGTCTTGGAAAAGCATTCTGATTTTATATAGCTACAATTTATCAAGGTAATCAGTGCCTGTAAATTCCTGAGTGGGCTGGTTAGTTACAATAAATTAAATATTTTTTTTATCCCTTCTCTCCATGGAAATACTTTTATATCACCAAGACTATAAGCATTAGCGGAATTAGATAAACAATAAAGTACTGCATTTTGATTTTCGGATTTAAAAGACTTTAATGCGTGTAAATCTTTTTCCATAGGTGCGATGTGAGATTTAATTTCAATTGCTATCGGAGATTCTTTTATACCTCTAGACATTATTATATCGACTTCAATACCGGTATTGGTTCTCCAATAATTGAATCGATAATCAGCATTTGTATAATCATTTATGCGTATCAACTCTTGTACCACTAAAGTCTCAAACAATTTTCCGTAATAATAAGAGCTTTCCTTTATTTCGGTTTTTAATTCGCCTCTTATTGCGTTTAATACTCCACAATCAAAAAAATAATATTTAGGTCCTTGTCTAACTTGTTTCCTTATGGAACGCGACCATCCATCAATACGAAATGCTATTAAAGTATCAACCAGAATAGAAAAAAATTCTTGCGCAGTTTTTGTTGAAACCGCACATTCTCTTGCAATTTTAGTAAAATTAACGGGTTCTCCGTTCATTTGTCCTGCTATATCCAAAAATCTTATATATCCTTCTATATTTCGGACCAAAGCTTCTTGCATAATCTCTTCTTTTAAATATGTTTCAACATATGCTTTAAGAGATCTTTCCGGTTCGTTTTCATCAAGGTAAAATGAAGGTAATGTCCCATATTTTAGAGTCTTGTTAAGAACAATATTTATTTCAATAAAAGATAAAGGATGTAATTTTAATGTCCACGCTCTGCCAGCTAAAAGATTTGCCCCGCTGCGTTTCAATTTTCTTGCACTTGAACCTGTTAATATAAATCTTATTTTACCTTTGTATTTTTCCAATAAATAATGTACTTCATCCAAAATATATGGTAACTTCTGTATCTCATCAATAAAAACATTCAAAACACTATTTTTGACAATTTTTTCTTCAATTTCTTTTCTAAAAAGATCGGGATGAGTTATATAACGGGTGTATATACCGTGATTTAACAAATTGATTTCAAAATAATATTGTTGATTCTTAATGAATTCCTGGCAAATATAAGTTTTCCCAACTCCTCTAGGGCCAAATAAAAATGCTGATGTGTTTTTCCCAAGAATATTATTAAGGTTTAAATATCTATATATCATAATCCATGATTATAATATATATATGGAATAAAAGCAATAGAAAAAATATTTCTGTCAGCAATTCTCGGTAAGAAATGGTTATTACCCCCGATTCGAATTCAGTATATATCTAAATTGTATAAGGTTTAAAGGTGAAAAAGATGCTCTTATTTTCACCTTTAAACCTATAAAAAATATTATTGTATTTTCTAATTAATTTTATAATATATATGTGATATTAACTTACCTAATAAGCTATTTAATAAATATTCATCTTTAAATTTAGTCAAATTTTTAACAATAATTGTCCCATAAGATATTTTTGTAGCAACATTGGTTATTAAGCAGGGTCCCTTTTTCTTACTATCACCACTATCATTACCATTATTTGATTTATTTGAAGCAATTGTTGTAAATATCCAGGTATATTCATCTTTCATTCGATTACCTGATAAATCCATTACTTCTGTTTTTATTATTGTAGTATATGACTTGTTGTAATCTAAATTAGATAATGGTGTGAATGTTGCGGTCAAATCCGAATAAGTAACAGTTCCTGTAACATTATTATTATTACTATCTTTCAAAATAAATGTGTTTGTGTTTATAGTATTAGCATTAATAACTTCTGAAAAAGAAACGCTTATTTTGGTATTTATTGCTACATCTTCAGCGTTTTTGTCAGGATTTGTTAAACTAACAGTTGGAGCGGTTGTATCCGGTGCGTCCCCCGTTCTAAAACTCCAAGTATAATCGGTTATCATAGGATTTCCAGCCAAATCTTCAACATTTATTATTGTTACTGTATAGGTTGTATTATACAAAAGATTAGATGATGGAGTAAATATTGCTGTTATACCTGTGCTGCTAATAGTTCCTGTAACAACTAAATAATTATATCCAATATCTCCCCATCCGAGAGTAATTGAATGATAATAATAAATCGATCTAATACGTGCAGGCCAGTCAGTATCCGTATTCGGTGTATCTGTATGATGAATAATATTATGCGTTACTGATTGATATTCAGGGGGACATTTCATGTATGTTTCATTGGCACCCCATCCACTTCTGGAAACAACCGAAGGTTTAGAATATAATGACACAGCAGATAAATCTTGTTGTAAAAGTTCAAGACTTCCTTGTTGTTTATTTTTTTGAATATTCAAAAGCATTTCATTTGGAGTAACTTCCGAATCAATAAATGTAAAAGACAGTTTTTTTAGTATAGGAATTTCACCTTTTCCATTTTTAATATATTCTATACGCTATTGAATATAGCTATGAACTCTGTCATTTTGTTCAATATTAATTAATGCACTAAAATATTCATTTTTTGGATTTTCATCCGGATATGATTCAATTATTATTTTTTTCCATTCTGTCCAGGATTCACCATCTTTACTTGTTTTTATCTCAATTAATAAATCAGAACCTTCCTGATACTCTGCGTCCCAATGAATTCCAATATCTGTAAATGGTATTTCTGTCTTAATTTTTTCTGAAATAAAAATCTTATTATCCAAATTTGTAGTTGCTTCTGAAGTTATTGATAAACTATTGCTGGATTTTTTTTGATAATCAAAAATCATTGTTTCCGATTTTACATCTATTCCCTCAGCAAAAGAAAAAGAAACCTGGACAAAAAATAATAAAATAAACATTTCCATTACTAACCCGACTTAAGCAATTCGACTTAAAATTCAGCAAAATTTAGATACCTCAACCAGAAAAAAGTTTGATATTACAAGGATATTTTTTTCAAAAATGTCAAAAACGGCTTGTAGTGCCGACCCACCCCATTGACAATAAATATTTTTGTGTAAAAATAGTGATATGTTCTTACGAGCCAAAAACCGTTTAAAAGACGGTAAAAAACATCGTTATTGGAGTATAGTAGAGAATCGCCGCATTCAAGGGAAAAGCATTGTTCAAAGACAGGTGTTGCACCTGGGAGAGATCAATGACAGTCAGAAAGCGGCATGGTGTAAAACTATTGACGTATTTCAGGAAGACAAAATAGAATCGAAGCAGATAGCTATCTTTCCGGAAGATAGTCAAGCACCGCCACTTGCATGTGACATTGTTCGTATCAAACTCAATGAGATACATGTCCGCAACCCTCGACAGTGGGGAGCCTGCTGGTTAGCATGTTTATTGTGGGACCAATTAAATTTTGATGAATTTTGGAAAGACAAACTGACAACATCTCGTAAGGGCACAAGTTGGTTGAATGTATTTAAAACTTTAGTTTGTTATCGGTTGATAGATCCCTGAAGTGAATGGCGGTTGCATCGGCAGTGGTATGAACGAAGCGCAATGGCAGATCTATTAGGAGAAGATTTTGGTTTGGTGCAGATTGATAAACTTTATCGCTTGTTGTAATCAAGTTGCCGGAAAAGGATCAAGAAGTATCAAAAAAAACATTTACCTTTACTCTGGATAAAGAGCGGTTATCTATGATTCGTCGTCGGGAAGGACACTATCTTTTACGAAGTAATCTTGCTGGAGAAAAACCTGCAAAAGTTTGGGAATACTACATCCAGCTTATTGAGATAGAACAAGCTTTCAAAGAACTAAAAAATGATCTGTCAATACGGCCTATATATCACCAGGAAGATTATCGGATTGAATCACATATTTTTATTTCCTTTGTTTCCTATTGTCTTCAAGTTAATTTGAAACAGAGGCTACGAGCATTGGCTCCTGGACTTACTCCTTTGGCAGTAATTGAAGCTGGAATTACCAGATCAACCACCACCAAAAATTACATCTGGAAAAATACAAATTTAAATAATTAAAAAAGGTTTGTAGTGCCGACCTTTTTAATTGGAATACGTAAAATCAAGCTTTTTTAGACTTTTTTGTGTCGAATTGCTTAAGTCGGGCTAAACTTAATTTTTTCATAATAACTCCTCCTTTATAGTTGGTTATTTCGATTATGGAAATATTCCATATCAATAAGGATACTATAAGGTAGAGAGTTATGAATATCAGGAGATTATCTTAAAATTATCTTTTAAATTATAAATATTATGGTAGGTTTTTTATTTTTTCTTGGAGGATTTAAGGCTTAAAGTGTGTTCAATGGCTGCTAATCGGGATTCTATTTCTTTTTTATATTTTTCAAAATCTGATTGTAGTATATATTTATCATTCGGAATATTTATTTTATCATCTGCAGAATCAATAGCAGTTTTTATGCCTTCTTCACCCGTTTTTTTATAAATTAATTTATAATGAGTATCTTTAAAAATATTATTAATAGTCTCTTCTAATGACAACCCTGAATCGAGCATCTGTTCGGGGGTATCATCTATACAAAGAATTTTTGTCATATTTTATTTCTACCTTTTAATTTTTCTTCAAGATCTTGTTTTATTTTGAACGCAATCTGTTCCCAGTCATCATTTGTCTCAATTTCTTTAATTTTTTCATTAATAGTTTTTACTACTTTACTATCTCCCTTAGAATGATAGAACTCCTTTACGCCTATCAAATTATCAATAGTTGCAGTCTTATTTCCTTTAATTATTTTAAGGTCATGAGTGATAAGTATATATTCATATCCTTTTGAATAGTCGTTAATAATTATTTTTTTTGTAACATTATCATATATAGGTTTCAAATCCTTAATAATACTCAATATCTCGGTTAAATCAAACGGTATTTGGATATAAGCATGTTCTTTGTAATAATCAACAAAAACCGGATTTTTATTTATAAAGGATTTATTATTTTCAAAACCAATTGCAATTAATGGATTGAGAGATTTTTTTCTAAATTCTTTCCACATCCAATGTTCAATATTATCAATACTTTTCATGTACATTACAACAACATTTTTATTAATATTATTTGAATATTTTTCTACTTCAATATTTGCAATTGCCTTAAACGCTCTCTTGAACGAATTGTATATTTCATCATTATCATAAAGTAAAACAATTTTCTTTTGTATCATTAAATCTATTCCTTGTTTATTTATTCTATTTCTCACATTTATTAGATACATCCCCACTTCCACCAGACCAGGGGTTAAAGAATCTTCCAAATAGCGCAATCCATGGTCTTTCTTTATCATCATCATCTCCCCAAATTATTGGGATTGTATTTCCGGGTGTATTCGCAAACCCAGCCAGCTATAATTTATCAACAATTTTTTCAGCAGTATTATAAGCATTTAGAATACAATCACTTATCCCTACGCCTTTTAAGTAATTACCTGCAATTGTCAATCCTTCATGTAAGCTTGTTATTTTTTCAATATTTTCAACTGTTTTTTCATGTCCAATTATATATTGCGGCATTGCTTTATTCCAGCGAAATGTTTTGGATATGACAGGCTTGGCTTTAATTCCCATAATATCCTGCCATTCTTTTAAAACTACTTCAAGAATTTCTTCTTCATTCAATTTTAAAATGTCAGAATTAGCAGCGCCCCCTAAAAAAGCTCTCATAAGAACAGAATCCGAAGGTGCGCGAAAAGAAAATTTTTCTGATGTCCATGTGCTTGCCATTATTTTTCTTTTTTCTTTGCGCGGAATTACAAATCCAAAACCTTTTAAAGGATGATATATTTCTGAACGTTTAAATCCAACTGATACTGTAGCAGTCGAAACATAAGGAAAATTATTTAACATAGAAGCGAGTTCAGATGCAAACCCTGATATCATTCTGCCAGTTTCATATGCCGGAGAAGTTACAATAATATAATCTGCTTCAATTACCTCATTTTCATTCATTTTGATTTCATATTTTACTTTATTGTCCGCAATTTGAATTTTATTTATACTATTGACTTTTTTATCCAATAATATTTTTATTTCAGGAGCTATTTTTTCATGAATTTTATTTATAAGTTCAACCAATCCCCCCTTTAAACTCATAAACATAGTTCTTTTGTTTTCTTCTGGTTTTTGTTTTCTATCCTGTTGACTGTTGACTGTTGACTGTTGACTTCTTTGAGCCAGCATACCTTTTATTAATGACCCATATTTATTCTCCATATCTAAGAAACGCGGGAATGTATTTTTTAAACTCATATTTTCCGGGTCGCCTGCATGAATTCCAGCAACCAGCGGTTCAGCAATTTTATCCAGAGCTTCATTTCCCAATCTGCGTCTGACAAAACTTCCGAGGGATTCATCATAATTATTTTTCTTTGCCGGAATAAATAGATCCATGCCCATTCTTATTTTACCGGGAATAGAAATTAACGGGCTGAAAATAAAAGGAGTTATTTTTGTTGGGACCATCAGCATAAGACCTTCAGGCAATTCAATAAGTTTTCCTTTTGATAAAACATAAGTCCGTTTATTTTCTTCTTTCGTATTAATGAGGCTATCTCCCAGTCCTAATTCCTCGCAAAGCCGAATTGCAGAAGGTTTTTCAGAGATAAAGCAATCAGGCCCGCCTTCGATAACAAATCCATCCTTACAAAATGTCGTAACATTTCCGCCTAATTCAGTATTTTTATCTATTAAAATTATTTCACATGCTGATTGTTTTTCTTTTATTTTTTTAAGTACAAAATAAGTGATCGAAAGACCTGAAATTCCACCGCCAATAATAGCTATTTTTTTCATATTACTCCTATGATAAATCAGGTTAAGGCTAAGGGCTAGGTTAAGGAAAAGATAAAACCAAAATCAATATAATGATTTAAATCTTTTCTCAACCTTAACCTCAACCTCAATCTTTCATACCATCTCCTATAATAATTTCCGCCAGAGCTTTAATAAATTTAGGATTATCATTTAAAGCATTTGCTCTTTTGAATTTTATTCCTTTTTCTTCTGCAATTTTTTTATATTCAATATCTATATCATATAAAGTTTCAACATGATCAGATATAAAACCAATTGGAGCTAATATAATATTTCTCTGCTTATCAGGTAAATGACTTATTTTTTCTAAAATTTCAGCAACATCGGGACCGAGCCATTTGCCCTGTCCGCCACCCTTACTTTGAAAACCAAGATGCCAGTTAATCTGTCCTATTTTTTTTAAAATTTCATTAATAGTTTGGTTAATTTGATTTAAATATGGGTCCCCATTCTCGATTATAGATTCAGGAACACTATGCACACTAAAAATAATCTGAAATTCAGAAATATTTTGATTATTAATTACATTTTTAATTGTATCGATTATAGCCTCAATAAATAATGGAGATGTATTCCACTCTGTAATAAATTTGCTGCACAAAAAATTATCTCCATAATTTTTTAAAGCTTTTTTAAATTCAATTTTATATTTACCTGTACTGATCTCACAATTATAGGGTGTCATAGGCAATGCGATAATCTGCTTTATTCCCTGATCCTTAATTTGCTTTAATGTATCTGATATATAAGGATGCCAGTATCGCATACCAACAAAAACTTTATAATTATTCCCCAGAATATTTTCTAATAAATTTGCCTGTTTTAAAGTTATATCATATAGAGGTGATTTACCTCCAATTGCCATATATCTATTTTTAATATGCTGCATTCTATTTGCCGGAATGTTTTTACCTATTATATTAAATATAAAAGGTTCGATATCCGAAGGCGCATTGGGACCGCCAAATGCTAAAAGCAAAACAGCAATTTTTTCAGATGGATTGAATTTTATCATTATTTATTTCTACCATATTCATGAACAGTATTAACCAGAGTAATAACATTTTCTACAGGTGTCTGCTGAAGAATACCATGCCCAAGATTGAAAATAAATCCCTGTCTACTATAAACTTTATCAAGAATATTTTTTGCTCTCTTTTTTATTTCATCTGGATTAGTCAAGAGTACAACTGGATCAAGATTTCCCTGTACAGCAACATCCTTACCCAATCTATTCCATGCTTTATCTATATCTATTCTCCAGTCTACTCCAATAACATCACCGCCAGCTTCTTTTAAAAGCTCTAATAAATGAGATGTGCCGGTGCCAAAATGTATAAAAGGTATATTTAAAGGCTTTATTGCTTGAAATACCTTTTTAGAATAAGGTAAAATAAATTCTTTATAATCTTCCTGGCTGAGACATCCGATCCAGCTGTCAAACAATTGCAGAACCTGCACTCCTGCTTCAACTTGAGCTTTCAGATAATTTATTATTGTCATAGATAGTTTATCCATTAATCTATGCCAGACAGGTGTTTCATTATACATTAATATTTTAGTTAAAGCATAATCTCTAGAATGTCCTCCCTCTATAATATAGCTTGCAAGAGTAAAAGGAGCACCGGAAAAGCCTATTAAAGGTATTTTGTTATCTAGTTCTTTTCGTACAATTTTTATAGCCTTAATCAAATATGGGACATCTTTTTCAGGATTAATAATAAGAATTTTTTCTACATCATTTGCATTTCGTACGGGATTTTTTATAATAGGCCCTTCATTTTTACCAAAAGTAAAATCTATTCCCATGCCTTCCAATGGCAATAAAATATCAGCAAAAATTATTGCAGCATCGAGTGGAATTTTTTTTATTGGCTGAAGCGTAACCTCTGCTGCAATTTCAGGATTTTTGCACATTTCAATAAAAGAATATTTTTCTCTTATACGTCTATATTCCTCCATATATCTGCCTGCCTGGCGCATAAGCCATACAGGTGTGTATTCAACTTTTTCTCTTTTGCATGCTTTTAAAAAAACTGATTCATTCGAATTATTCATTATAAAAAATCCTTTCTGTTAATTTTGTTTTTTTAAGTATCCATTAACTAAAAGATATTCCGCAGTATGTACTGCGCCGCGTGAAGCACCTTTACCTAAATTATCAGATAAAATAGACGCTCTTATAAATGTATTTGAATTATTTTGCTCTATTTCCAATTTACCTATATAAGTAACCATACCTTTGTATAACCCAACACGATAAAGCGGCTGAGGTCCATATGGATCTTCATCAATTTTTATTGCTAAAGAAGGAGAAGATGGCAGTTTGCCAAATTCTTTTTGCATATTATTATTATAATTATCAATAACTTCTTTTATCTGTTCAAAATTGCAGTTATTATCTAATTCAATTTCCATATCAACCAGATGTCCGCGCTCCTGTGATGTACGATAGCATCGAGCGCTAACATAAATATCTAAAGGGAAAACAGTATTATCCTTATAAGCTCCAAGAAGTTTTTTAATTTCAATTTTCACCTTCTCTTCTTCCCCATCAATTTTGGTGATTACATTTGCCTGAAATTGTTTTTTAGGTGGATTTTTTTCTAATACTTCACGATAAATTTCAGAATTATATATTGATTTATATTGTTTTAGAAGTTCGGATTCCACGAGAACCTGCTCTCTCCGAGCCAGTACTGCATCTCTGCCTGCACCTGATACAGACTGCATAGAAACAACTTTAATTTTTTTAACCCCCGGAAATTTTGATAAAATACATTTAGCAAATACAGCAGGACCTACAACTGTGCAGTTGGGACCGGGAGAAATAAATCCTTTCCAGCCATATTTTTTCTTCTGTGCATTAATCAATTCAGCATGAGATGCGTTTACTTCAGGAATAATAACAGGAACTAATGAATCATATCTCCATGCAGAATTTACAGAAATTACAGGCAATTGTTTAGCGTAATCTCCCTCAATTTTTTTAATCTTTTCTTTTTCAGGCATTTCAACAGCAGAAAAAAGAATATCTATACCATCAGTATTTATTTTTTCTCCATCCTGAATAATAAGATTTAATATATTATTATTTAATTTTGTAATTACTTCCTTATTTTTTAATTTATCTCCTGCTGACCTTGATGAAGCATATAGTCTTTCCACCTGAAAAAAAGGATGATCCTGCAATACTTCTAAAAATTCCTGTCCGGCAGCTCCTGTTGCTCCCAGTACGCCTGCTTTTAACTTACTACCCATATATTCCTCCTGTTAAATATTTTATAATTATATAATATCATAAATCTTTTATATCATGAAGATTATTTGTTATTTTAACAACTCCTCTTCCTGCAAAAATAAAAAAATAAGGCATAATTATTGATCTCATCCTATAGTCAGCATGAGTAAGCAATATAAGAATATGTATATTTATAAATATCAAATAAAATATTAAAAATTTCCGCCAATCTTTAGTTGAGTCTATAAATCCATAAATCGCCAATGGCATAATAAAAATAAAAGGAATTGCAATCCATAATTTATTTGGCACAACCATTGGATCAAATGGTGCTAATAAATAAAGTCCATCCCAGAATGCTATTAATTTATAAGGAATTAATTTTAAATATTCAATAGGATTATTAACAAGCCATGTTAAAAATAAATTCAAAAATTTATCATCAACATCCTTTTCGTTTAATCCGCTGCCAGGTTGATCTAATATAAAATTCCGTGTTGAAGGAAAATTATATATTTTATTTTCTGATTTGCCAATTGGGATATATCGAGGAGACAAACCTCTTGGTTTTAAATATCCTTTCCCTTGAGGATGATTTGAAAGCCACAAAGTCAGTCCCGTTTCAGTTGCCACAGGAACAAATTTGTTAAATACTATATAATTGCGAATGACCCATGGGAAATAAATTAAATTAAATCCAATTAAAATAATACTTGCTGCTTTTATTAATTTTGTTTTTTTTATATTATTCCATTTTAAAAAAGGCAAAAAAATTAAAAAAAATGGCAAAAAAATCAAAAGAGGACGGGTAAGGATTGAAATTGCAAGAAATATACCTGATAAAAAAAGATAGAAATATTGATCCGGATTATGAATTTTAACTATTGCTAAAACAAAAATAGCAGTAGATAAAACCAGAAACGGTTCAACTAATATCCTTCCGCAAAAAAAAACAAGAGGTGGATAACAAGCAGTAATTAAGGAAGCTATTTTTTCAACAGGTGATGGATATAATTCCCTGGTAATAAAAAAAATTATTACAGGGACCAGTGCTCCAATTAAGCATTGCGCTATCCTTCCTATCACTATATTATATCCAAAAACATAGTATAATCCGCCTAAAAAAATCAAATATGCTGGCGGTTTTTTAGCTGTCGGAGTACCATTTGGGAGAGTAATCCCTTTACCGTCTGCTATATTGACTGCAATATTGTTAAAAAAAGTCCCATCTCTGATTTCTTCAGCATTAAAACCGATGAAAAAATATGTATATCCTGCTCTTAATATTAAAGCTAATAAGAAAATTAAAAAAATAATTTTTTTATCATTCATCAGGGATATTCCATTTTTTTGCCATTATTTTTACATCTTTTATAATTTGCCCCTGTTCAACTTTTATCAGATGGTCGGGATTCCCTTCGTAACTGCCAACCAGTTCATCAATTTCAATTGGACCATTATATCTGCTTCTTGCGCCTAAATAATAGGTACCGGGTTTTAAATAAATTGCGAATTTACCATCAGCGCCTGTTTCTTTAGATATATAAAGAGGTTTGCCAACAACCTGCGCTTCTCTATATATAAAAGCATATAAGCCGATTAATGGTTTATTATTCTCATCAATTATAATTCCTTCTATCCCTGTATCTTTATTTTTAGAAAAACCTTTTTGAAAATTTGTTTCATAATTTTTACTTTTAACTTTCTTTAATGTTAAAGTATCAAGATTAGTATATTGATTCAAAACTACTTTTGCAGGATTATTTTGATAAACAACATTATAATCGCCCAATCCCAGAATGCCTGTTTTTTGTCCGGTAGATCTTTTTCTTGCTGCTATATAATATTCTCCCGGAGACAGGTCAATTTTAAATTTACCGTCATCTTTAACAGGAGAAGAAATTAAAAAAGAAGGTCCTCTCAGGTTTGTATTATCATCAGGATAAACATATATAAATACATCTTTTAAAAGCTCATTATCAAGCATTTTTATGTTTCCCTTAATTCCTGTATTTTTTGGAGAATTAATAAAATCTTCGCCATAACTAGTGACGAGTTTTAATTCGATTTCTCCAATATCAATTTTTTTGTTCACAGTCACTTCAATTGGATTTTTATCATAAACACAAAAATAATCTCCAATTAAAAGCGGGCCAAATAAGCTGTCGGAAAGCCTCTTTTTACACGATAAATAATATTTTCCGGGCGGGACGGTAAATGAAAATAATCCTTTTTGATCAGAAGGATTTGATGTATGAACCGGCATGCTTTTCCCTGATAAATCCTCATCTGTATTAAGTAAAGCATAAGCTTTTTCCATTGGTTGCCCAAGATATAAAACCTTACCGGTGATTAACCCTGTTTTATTTTCCTGAGATATATTAGAAGATGTATCCGATTTTAATTCATTTTTTTGTTTATTTTCACTTGAACAGCTTGTTAACAATAAAAAAATTACAATACCTAGAAGGGGCACAAATTGCAATTTTTTCGGTGAGGATTGGGCATCGAGAGCAAGGCACGAAGGTGAGAAATAGCCTCGCACTATTTCGAACTTGACGAGCGCAGCTATCGATGTCCAAGACCAGCGAAAAAATCGCAATTTATGCCCCCTCTAGGTATATATAAAATATAAATTTTTGCATATAAATTCCTATCCCGAAAAAAGCAAGACTTTAACAAGGAGTAGAGAATCTAAAAATTTAAGAAGTATAGTAAAATTAATATATTTTACTGCATTACAATTGTCAATATATTTTTACTCTAAGGGCAAGTCCTAAGTACAGCACCACAGAATTAAGTCAACAAAAACTGGATCCCCGATAAAACATGTCGGGGATGACATGCAGGAGCAATGGCATTGACACTAAATTGACGATTGAGCATTGAGCATTGACAATTGAGCATTAAGGGCTAAAATAATTCCATAGATGTATACTATGAAAGAATGTAAT
>CAYWFU010000002.1:0-60937 GCA_964457585.1 uncultured bacterium
TTTTTTCATTAGTTAATTATATCTATTTTTCTAATTATATGTCAAGCAAAAAAAGATATATATATTCCCTGAATTGTTTCTGACTGGCAGTTTCCCATCCCCTTCTAAATCAGTTAAGTCTCACAGTATTATTATGGCTATAACCTGCCAGAGTCTTAATTTGCCTTGTCTTATTATGTCAAAGGCATCAACAATACCTATCTTTCCAATATGGTTGGATAAAAAAAGCTTGACATACCCTCGTTGGTAATTAACAATTGTCAATTAAGCCATTAATATCAAAAAATAAATAAAATTCAATGCTTGTAAAATTATTAAAAATATTTTAAAATATACATTTGAATTTTGTAACTTTTAATAATTAATAGTTTTATATTATAAATATCAAATACTCAATTAATTTAAAGGGATATTTAAAATGCTGAAAAAATTTTTGTTAATTATTCTGTTTTTGGTGACAGTAGTATTTTTTTCCGAAAATATAGAATCTTTTGAAGATCATTTTGAAATGAATAGAAAATTAAATACAGATACAGCAAATACAACAAGCATTTCTGATTTTAATGCAATTCAAAATGAATTGGATAACTTAAATCTGAAACTCCGTTCATCTGAAACTTCAAAAATTATCAGTATTTATTTACCTTCATATGGAGTAATTATTAAATTAGATTATAATAAAAATGTGCAAGTAGGTTATGGAAATGATTCTCTGACTGATGAAGAAAAACAGAATTATTTTAAAGTGACATCTATGTATAGTTTTATAATAAAAAATATGGCAGCAATTAAATCTATTAAACCTGATGATTACATTATAGTGCAGATAAAATGCGCAAATATGTTTGTTCAGCGTATAATTCAGCAAAAAAATTTAGTAAATCTTTATTTGAAAAATGCAGAATTTAATATTATCCAATCATTGTTAAAATTTGAAACAGATCCAAAAATACCAAAAAATAGAATTTTAAAAGATGTCCCGGAATATATTTCATCGACTATCTTAAATATAGAAAATGAAAATTTCAATCCTATACTAAAAGTTCCCAATGAAATAGAAAATAGGATTAATGAAAATACAAAATATAAAGTGGTGACTTCTTATAATTCTCAATTTGGAGTTATAGTTTTTATATTAAATCCGGCAATGGTATCAGATGATGAAGCCAAGGATTTAATAGAAGATTTAACTGGAACAGTTTATAAAATAATAAAAAACTATAAAGATAGTAATTGGTTATATGTTATTGCAAGAAAACAGGGAAGTATTTTTGGCGGGACTTTAAATACACAAAATATTTTTTCCGAAGAAAATATAGAAGGTGATATAAAATGGTGGAGTTCTAAACAAGAATAATGAAGATAGGAGAAAGAAAGTGTATTATCCTGCTCTTAAGGAATTTATTACTTATTCTAATCAGGGGAATCTAATTCCTGTTTATAAAGAAATTTTAGCTGACATTGAAACTCCGCTTTCTGCTTTTATGAAAATTGATAGAGGAGAGTATTCATATTTGCTTGAAAGCATAGAAGGTGGAGAAAAAATAGCCCGATTCTCTTTTTTGGGAAGTAATCCGCAATTTATTTTTTTGAGTAATAATGGAAATATAGAAATCATTCGAGATGGAAAAACAAAAAAAATAACAACTAAACAGGCTCCTCTTGTTGTATTAAAAAATTTTTTAAAAAAGTATAAACCCGTTTTGATTCAAGAACTGCCAAGGTTCCATGGAGGAGCAGTTGGTTTTTTAAGTTATGATATGATACGTTATTTTGAATCACTTCCTGATAAAAATCCCGATGAATTAAAAACTCCTGAATGTCTTTTTATGTTTACTGATACTATTTTAGTTTTTGACCATGTAAAACACTCAATTAAAGTGGTAACAAATGCTTTTATTGATAAAAAACGGGATATTCATGAAATTTATAGAGAAGCGCAGAAAAAAATAGATAATATAATAGCTGATTTAAAAAAGCCGTTAATCCTTGAAAACAGCAAAAAAAATAACAAGTTGAAAATAGAAATTAAATCAAATGTTACAAAAGATGAATATATAAAGAATGTACTCAAAGCAAAGGAATATATTAAAGCCGGAGATATATTTCAAGTAGTGCTTTCTCAGAGATTAAGTGTAAAACTAACTAATAAACCGCTGGATGTTTATCGTGCTTTGCGTAAAATTAATCCTTCTCCATATATGTATTTTTTACGGCTTGGAGACATGATTATTGTTGGAGCATCCCCTGAAATTTTTGTAAGAGTTGAAAATAAAAAAGTTGAAGTGCGGCCAATTGCAGGCACAAGGCCGCGGGGTAAGAATGAAGAAGAAGACAGCAAATTTCTGGATGAGTTATATAATGATCCAAAAGAACGCGCTGAGCATGTAATGCTCGTAGATTTGGGAAGAAATGATATTGGTAAAGTATGTAAATATAACAGTATTGAAGTTAAGGAGTTTATGGTAATTGAAAAATATTCTCATGTTATGCATATGGTTACTGATGTGATTGGAGAATTAAATAAGAATAATGATATTTTTGATTGCATATCTGCTACTTTTCCGGCAGGAACAGTCTCAGGAGCGCCTAAAATCAGAGCTATGGAAATAATAGATGAATTGGAAAATACCCGTCGGGGACCTTATGCGGGCGCCATAGGTTACATTAGTTTTTCAAATAATCTGGATACGTGCATTACCATAAGAACAATTGTTATAAAAAATAATACAGCATATATTCAGGCAGGTGCAGGTATTGTTGCTGATTCAGATCCGGTGAAGGAATATGAAGAAACTCTGAATAAAGCTCGTGGAATGATTAAAGCAATAGAAATGGCAGAGGAGGGCTTGGAATGATATTAATGATAGATAATTATGATTCCTTTACTTATAATCTGGTGCAGTATTTAGGAGAACTGGGAGCATCTCTCGAAGTTTTTCGTAATGATAAAATATCTATCGCAAAAATAAAAAAGCTGTCCCCGGAAAAAATAGTTATTTCGCCTGGGCCATGCACTCCGCTTGAAGCAGGAATTTCTAATGAAATAATAAAAATATTTGGAGAAAAAATTCCAATATTAGGAGTTTGCCTGGGACACCAATGTATTGGATATGTATATGGAGGAGAAGTAGTGCGTGCTGATAGATTAATGCATGGGAAGACATCTTTTATTAATCATGATGGGGAAACTATTTTTAAAAATTTGAGCAATCCATTTGAAGCAACAAGATATCATTCACTAATTGTTAAAAAATCTTCATTGCCCTCTGTCCTGGAAATTTCAGCATGGACGGATGAAGGTGAAATAATGGGGCTGCGTCATAAAATATTCCCTGTAGAAGGTGTTCAGTTTCATCCTGAATCAATACTTACAATAGAAGGGAAAAAAATATTAAAAAATTTTTTAAATATTAAAAATGGAAAACATAAATAAAACAGAAGAAGATTCCAAAAATAAATCTCAACAAATACAGCCTAAACAAGCACAACCGGGTATTATTGAAGTTGGCAAGATTCACGAGATGGGAAGAGTCAGTTTACAGATTGATACTTATGATGATATTTTTTCAGATTTTGATCCAAGACCATTTTCTGAACGGACTTTATCAGATGATTTTTTGTTAGAATCAAAAAAAGCTTTTCGGGAAAAAGAATCAGGCAGGCTGGAACTGAGATTTCTTATTCCAGAAAAAGAAAGATATGCGGAATTTGAAGCAATAATCATCAAAAGATTAAAAGACCATTTTAAAAAACATTATCAGTTGCAAAGAAAGGAATTTGAAAAATCAAGAAAGAATGCTATTTATTTTATTATTTCCGGCTTCATTTTGATGTTAATTTCAAGCTTTATTGATTTCTACCAGACACAAAAATTTATTTATTCTTTTTTAATAACAATTTTTGAACCTACAGGTTGGTTTTTTGTATGGTATGGGATGGATTATATTTTTTATAAAATGAAAGATGAAAGAGTTACACTCGAATTTTATCAAAAAATGGTTAGAACAGAAATTACATTTCTTCCATATCAATAAAACATTAGGGGATTTAATAATGAAAATTTGTGTTATAGGAGCAGGACATGTTGGAGCTACAACAGCTCAAAGAATTATTGAAAAGGGATTAGGGGATGTTGTTTTAATAGATGTTAAGGAGGGGATTGCAGAAGGGAAAGCGCTGGATCTATTACAGACAAATCCAATAGAAAGTTTTAACCGCAAAATTACAGGAACATGTGATTTTAAAAAAATTACAGGATCTCATATCGTTGTTGTTACTGCCGGTTTTCCCAGACAACCCGGGATGAGCCGAACCGACTTGTTAAATAAAAATGTGGAGATAATAAAAAATGTTTCAATGAGTATTAGAGAATACGCTCCTAATTCTTATGTTCTTATAGTGACAAATCCACTTGATATTATGGCTTATCTTGCGATGAAAATTACAGGTTTTAATCCTGCCAAAGTTATTGGTATGGCTGGGATATTGGACAGCGCTCGTTTTCGTACTTTTATAGCAAGTGAATTAGGCGTGGCTCCTCAGGATGTTCAGGCAATGGTCCTGGGCGGACATGGGGATTCAATGGTTCCTTTAATCGAGTATACAACTGTAAGTGGAATCCCAATAACTCATTTCTTATCATCTGATGCATTAGAAAAAATAATTGAACGCACAAGAAATGGAGGTGCTGAAATTGTATCTCTTTTAAAAACAGGAAGCGCTTATTATGCACCTTCATCCAGCGTAGTAGATATGGTAGCCGCAATAATAAATGATTCAAAACGCGTGATTGCAGCTTCGGTATTTTTGAATGGTGAATATGGATATAATGATTTATATCTTGGTGTCCCAATTATACTTGGTAAAAATGGAGTGGAAAAAATTATTGAGGTGCCTCTCGGGAGTAATGACAAAACAGCATTGGATAAATCAGCTAAAATTGTTAAAGATGGAATTTCTGAGATAAAAGATAAGATTTAATCGGAGTAACTATTCAGGTGGTTAGACAGAAGGTGGAAGGTATTAGGACTTCAGCCTTCAGGCTAAATACCTGAATAGTTACTAATCGGAGTAATATGCGTAAAATATCATCAGATAGAATAACAGAAGCTATTTCAAAAATGTGTATTGAGATTAATTATTCAATGGATAAAAAAATAATTAATGCTCTAAAAAAATCCTTGCAAACAGAATCTTCCCCATTAGCAAAAAAAATTTTCTCTCAAATGTTTTTAAATGCGAAAATAGCATCAGAAAAAAATATACCTTTATGTCAGGATACCGGTGCAACAGTGGTTTTTATAGAAATAGGGCAGAATGTGCATATTACAGGTGAATTATTGGAAATAGCAATAAATAACGGCGTACGAAACGGGTATAGAGATGGATTTTTGAGAAAATCAATTGTTGGCAATCCTTTACCTGGAAACCGTGTAAATACAAATGATAATACACCGGCAATGATCTATATTGAAATAGTGCGCGGAGATAAAATTAGAATAAAATTGGGAGCAAAAGGCGCTGGAAGTGAAAATAAAAGTGCGATAAAAATGTTCAATCCTACAGCTTCATGGGAAAATATCGAAAATTTTATTTTAGGTACGATAAAAGAAGCCGGTTCAAATCCATGCCCTCCGGTAATAGCAGGAATAGGTATTGGAGGAACATTTGAGAAATCAGCATTATTGGCAAAAAAAGCCTGTCTGAGAAATATCGGAGAAAAAAATAAAGATAAAAAAATTGCCGAACTTGAAAAAAATTTGCTGAAGAAAATAAATTCACTTAATATTGGACCTTTAGGATTTGGAGGAAAAACTTCAGCATTAGCCGTTAATATTGAAACCTATCCCTGTCATATTGCAAGCCTTCCGGTAGCGGTAAATTTAAATTGCTTTACTTACAGACATGCGGAAATAGTAATATAATAGGGTTGTAAATATGAAAAAATCAATTACAGGAATTATACTTGCAGGTGGAAAAAATTCCCGTATGGGTACGCATAAAGCGTTTCTTAAATTTGGTAAAAAATTTCTTATTGAACTGATAATCGATATACATTTACAGTTTACAAAAAATATTATTATAGTGACCGATGACAAAAAACGTTTTAAAAAAATATCAAATGTTGAATTAGTTGAAGATGAAATTTCTTATAGAGGCCCATTATCAGGGATGCTGTATGGTCTTAAAGCGACAAATAATTATTTTAATTTAATAACATCATGCGACTCCCCGTTTATACAAAAAAATCTGGTTGAACATTTAATAAATATAGCATTTAAAGAAAAAGAATATGATATTGTAATCCCATATTTAGAAAATAAATATGAACCATTGCTTGCAATATATTCAACTGCATGTATTCAATGGATACAAAAGACATTGGACAATAATTGTTTTAAAATTACTGATTTTTTTACCAATGTAAAAATAAAAAAAGTATTTCAAAAAGAAATAGTCAAATTTGATCCTGAATTTAAAAGTTTTATTAATATAAATACACCGCAAGAGTTTTTTAAATATTCAAATTTAAATATTCAAAATAGAGTTGACATATAAATTAAAAGTAAATAATATATATATAAAAAGGAGAAAAACATGGGAAGAGATATCTCTGATGAAGAAGTTGGTATAAAATCTTTTCATTTAAGACGTGAACGAGCAGTTGAGCAAAGCATTGATAAAATCAGGCAAAATCTGGGTAATAACTGGCAGAAATTATCTTTCAATGATACTCAAACACTGCATTGGGTTCTGGGAGAAGTATGGTCTTTTATTGCTCGTGATAGCTGGAATAATACTATTTTTAGTATGCTTGAATATAATGATATTAAAAAAATTCTTGAAATAGCTGCACAAATAACAAGCCATAAAATAATGGGAGGTGTCGGACTGGATCAGGTTAATAGAATATTACAATCTAAAAAATTACCTAATTATCAGGAATAATATTCAGGCAAATCAGTAGTAGCGCACAATATCAATGTTGAGGTAGGGGCAAATGTTTTGCTTTTCTCCTAATCCCGCTTTGGCGGGATTAGAAATCACCAATTCATCCCGAAATACAGCGTTCTCGGCAATTTTACTCCTCACCGTACTAGTGAAGTACGGTTGTGTCATAAAATTGCCTGTGGCCTTGTCTTTCGGGCGACTTGGCGATTTACCCAAATTCCTAAATCGGAATTTGGGCTTTTCTCTCCGAATTGAAATATTTCTAATATTTCTTTTGTTTATTTCTGCTTGCTCAAGAAGACCATATGTTAAATCATACGGTAAATCATCATATGAAGTCGAAGGAGAGCATTACTATCCTATTACTGAATCCAAAGGTTTTACTCAGGAAGGAATAGCTTCCTGGTATGGCAAAGATTTTCATGGTAAAACAACTGCCAACGGTGAAATATATGATATGCACGCAAAAACAGCCGCGCATAAAACTCTCCCTCTTGGGACATATGTCAAAGTTTCAAATTTGGAAAATAGCAAAACAATTATAGTCAGGATAAATGATCGCGGGCCTTTTGTCAGAGGAAGAATAATAGATCTTTCGTATGCTGCTGCTCAGGAATTGGGAATTGATATTGCCGGAACTGCCTCTGTCAGAATCGAGGCTCTTGATAATGATAACATAGAGAGTATATCCGATAAAGATTTTAATCAGGGTAAATTTACAATTCAAATCGGTTCATTCAAAAATAAGGACAATGCTGAGCGGTTGCTAGGTCAGCTAAAACGAATATATTCAACTGCCAATATGGTTATCTATAATTCAGAAGAAGGCACATTTTATCGTATAAGAGTCGGAAATTTTAATCTCCTTGATAAAGCAGATGAAGCTCAGGAAGAGCTTGAAGATAGAGGGTATAAGGAAGCAATGGTAATTGCTGAATAAGTAAACAAATATCTTAGAATTATTAATAGATTTTTGCAATTAGTTTTATTTTAACCCGACTTAAGCTGTAAAACACCTAGTTTCTCAACTGGCTTGTATAAAAATTGAGGTTGATAAATATTTACTAAAGTGATAGAATCAGATCTAAAGAAAAGTTTTTTTAACTGATACTAAAGAAAAGAAACTCAAATATGGAAACATTAGTCGAACGCGACCCACAGCTTAAAACATCCTATATTACAGAGAATTTGCTTAACTATATCATAAGTAAAATTGTTTCCTCCATCCATCCTGAAAAAATTATCCTTTTTGGCTCTTACGCTAAAGGTCATGCGTTGCCCGATAGCGATCTGGATCTTCTGGTCATTAATGATTCTCCTCAAGGCAATCAAGAGGTTCGCAGAGAGATAGATCGAATACTTACCGGCAGAAGATTTGGAATTGATGTTATCGTACGCAAACCGTCAGAGGTGGCTGAGAATTTGAAGGACGGAAATCCCTTTTATATATATCATATTTTTAAAGAAGGAAAGATTCTTTATGAAAGAATATCCTAAACTGCCGAAAAAAACAGTTGAAGAGTGGCTTAAATTCGCCGATGAAAATTTTAAGGTTGCCGGGCATGAGCTTGAATATGAGAGTCCAGCTTGTCATACTGTTTGTTTTTTGTGCCAGGGATCGGCAGAAAAGTACTTAAAGGCATATCTGATATCAAAGGGGTGGGAATTAAAAAAAACCTATGACATTGTAGAGCTTCTGGAATATTGTTCGGATTACGATGAAAATTTTGATCAGCTTATTGGAGATGGCCGAATTTTAAATGCTCTGTTTAAGACAAATATTGTTTTGCAAGAACATGTTGTTAACGTGTTGCGTATCATTGACAAATTTAGCCGTGATGGAATTGAACAAACTAAAAAAGAACTTAAAAAGGAGGAAGTTGATTCGTCTTTGGTTGATAAAGTTATAGAGTTAATTCAATGCAAGACTCTCAAAGAGGCGGAATCCATTATGAAGTCTGCGGGAGCAGATATAACCGGGATTGAAGAACTTCAAATGGTGATTAATAATTCTATAGCTCTAGGAATACCGGAGTCCCGAATTGTTCCTGATTTTTCGATAGCAAGAGGATTAGATTATTACCTAAAGAGGCAAATAAATATGGTGGCATTAGCTCAAATGGTTAGAACGTCAGATTGTGGATCTGGAGGTTGCGGGTTCAAGGCCCGTATGCCACCCCATAAAAAGGAATTTCTAAACGCAATTGCGGAACGCTGGGTCATAAGACCTAACTATTACCCACAAGTCTGAAAATGCTTGTGGGAGTAAGCTTGAAATTTGCAAATATTTCATTGATGATTGAGCATTGAGCATTGACAATTGAGCATTGAGCATTAAACCATCCTGTTTTTATGTTGGTATTAATAATTTTACATAATTTATTACATTCTTTCATAGTATAATCTATGGAATTATTTTAGCCCTTAATGCTCAATTGTCAATGCTCAATGCTCAATCGTCAATTTAGTGTCAATGCCATTGACGGGACGGAGCAAAGGGGCTTTCAATCAAGCGGAGAGAGTAGCGGGCGAATTACAATTCGCCATTTGGTGGGATGGTAATCCCACCGCTACATTGCCGGATAGTAGCAATTCTGGGTGAAAAACAGTTGTCATTCCCGAATGCTTTTATCGGGAATCCAGCTTGTTTTAAATACTAGATTCCCGATAAAACAAATCGGGAATGACAAAAAAACGATATTTTTTTAGGTGAAAATTTCACAAAAAAAAAGGGAATAATATTGCAATATAAATTTTTCAAAATCCCAATAAGCTGCGCTGAAGTGGTAGAAAACAATATGAACCAATTTTTACGTTCAAAACGCGTAATCAATACACATAAACAATTTGTTAAATGCGGAAACGAATCATATTGGAGTTTTGCTGTTGAGCTTTGGAGAAGTGAAGCTTAAAATTTATTTTATCCAATTAATGACTCAGCAGGGATATTTAAATTTCTGTATAAAGCTTTAATCATTTTTACAGTTAAATGCCTTTTTTTGTTTAAAATTTCTGACACACGATTCATACCTCCTAAATACGGAGCTAAATCAGATTTTTTTAATCCCATTTGTTCCATCCTAAATTTAATTGCCTCTATTGGATCAGGTGGTAATATTGGATAATAATGTTGTTCATAATGTTCCACTAAAATTGATAGAATTTCCAATTCATCTCCTTGAGGTGTATTTTTTTTTGTATCAAATATTTCTTCAATTTTTTTTAAAGCTTTCTCATAATCTTTGTTATTTTTTATAGGTTTAATATACATAGTTATACCTCCTCTGCTTTTATTCTATCGTATTCTGTATGAGTTCCAATAAATCTTATAAAAACAATTTTATAGTCGTAGTTTATTGCTACTACTAATCCTAAAACAAGTAAGGTTTTTTCCGAACCACTTAAAACCCCATCATAACCATAAAAAATTTTTATTTTTTGCTTTTCATATATTTAAATTCTGTTTTTTGAATATCAATACCATCTAATGAAAGACTCCGATACCACCACAGTTTATTGCATGAGTTTTCTCGCTCATTTCGTCAGGTTCGAAATAGAGCAAGGCTATTTCTCACCTTCGCACCTTGCTCTCGATGCACAATCCTCACCGAAAAAATCACAATTTATGACCCCTCCATGTATAATAGTAAAATCCCCATATCTATCATTAATTTTATCCATAACTTTAGTAACGATGTCTTTTCTATTATTTTCATCAAACAGTGATAATTGGTTATGATATCTGATTAAATTAGAAATACTTACACCCAATAACCGGACAGGTTGTTTTAATTTGATAGTTTTAAGAATATTAACAGCCATAAAATATATGTCTAAATCCTGATTGATATATTCTTTACAGGTGTTTTGTTTTGAAAAAGTTGTAAAATTCATATATCTTATTGTTAAAGCAATGGTTCTGCCTGAATAGCTGTATTTTCTCATTCTTCTGCCAACCATATCAGAGAGCTGGAGAATATATTTATGTATGGTATAAATATCAGATATATCCTCCGGCAGAGTAATACTATGTCCAACAGATTTTACTTCCTCTTCTTCTTCATAAGATACAACAGGGCTGTCATCAATACCAAGCCCCATATTATGGAGTCTTTCTCCTATTATACCAAATCGCAGTTTCAAGGATTTCACTGGATATCTGCCGAGTTCTCCGCATGTTTTAACCCCAAGCAGTTTAAGATAGGAATCAAGTTTTTCTCCAATTCCGCATAAATTTTTAACCGGAAGATTTTCCAGAAATTTTTGCACTTCATATTTTTTTATCACTACAAGTCCATCAGGTTTTTTTAGATCACTTGCCAGTTTTGCCAGAAGTTTATTTGGCGCAATGCCTATGGAGCATCTCAATCCAAGTTCGTCTTTTATTTGTTTTTTTATTGCCAGAGCAATATTTTGAGCTCCATTAAATAATGATATGGATTGCGTAATATCAAGAAAAGCCTCATCTATAGAAAATACTTCTACCAAAGGAGTATAGTTTTTAAGAATACCGATAATTCTGACAGAGGTATCAATATATTTTCGATTATTGCCTGCGACAAATATGAGATTGGGACAGAGTTTTTTTGCTTCATATTTTGTCATGCCTGTTTTTACTCCAAAAGCTCTTGCTTCATATGAAGAGGTAGTGATGACAGTTCTTTTTTGTGAGCCTGTTACCGCGATTGGTTTACCTCTGAGCGCAGGATTGCACACCTGCTCTACAGAAGCAAAAAAAGCATTAAGATCCATATGCAATATTATTCTATCCATTTATTCAGCCTCAAGAGCAACCAGCTTCCATACTAAATTTGAAGCATTATAAGAGAGCTCATACAGAGCATTCCCGTCTGTAACAGAAAAAAAGTATATAGTATCTTTGCCTTCTTTACTCATCCATGAATAAGTGACGTCTTTTATATTGTATCGATTTTTATTCCAGATAAACCATACTGGTTTAATTTTTTTTATATTGCCAAAAATTGCTCCAACCTGTATGGATTCTTCTATATATGTAATCATGATTGCATCTGTCTTATAACTGCCACTACTTTCCCTAATATGCGGACTTCATTATTTTTAATAACAATAGGTTTCATAAGATAATTAGCCGGTTCAAGTAAAATATGGTCTTCATTTTTTCTGAATCGTTTAACTGTTGCTTCTTCTCCGATAAGCACTGCTGCGATTTCTCCGTTTTCAACCATAGGCTGAGGCTTAATAACAACAAGATCATTATTTTCTATATGAGCTTCTATCATTGAGTTACCATTTACTCTTAAGATAAAGGCGTTTTCCCATTTTATAAAAGTTTCATCAAGCGCAATACTGGACTCAATATTTTCAACAGCTAAAATCGGAGCCCCTGCGGCTATTTTACCAAGAATGGGTACCATTCTAATCTGCGATGTTGTATTGGTTTTTTTAATGATTTCAATAGCTCTTGATATACCATGCGATCTTCGGATATATTTTTTTCGTTCAAGAATATCAAGAAATTTTTTAGCTGAATTTGGCCCTGCAAGTTTAAGAGCAGAAGATATATTCCTTACTGATGGAGGATATCCATTTTTTTCTATATACTCTAATAGAAAAGAAAAAACTCTTTCCTGTTTTTTAGTAATTTTTTCCATGGGCGCTCCTTAAAAAAGGTGTACATATGTTATATTTTATATAATAAGATATTGTTTTAGTTTTGTCAATGGGTCTTTTGTAAGCGAAGAAATATTTTTTTTCAGCACACCAATATTCATTGCATATGGGCAATGGAATTTATCTGGAAGTGCCATGAATTGGCACAAATATAAATAATAAATAATTCCTATCAGAGACAGAAGATACCTCGCAGCTTGCTGCGAGGTTCTTCATTATCCTTGTTATCTTCTCTAAAATTAGTTATTTTAATTCTATTTTTCCTGTTTTATTTCTCCTTCTTCAATAATAAGAATTTTTCTAAGACGGGGTAAAACTCTTATAGTAATATCCTTGACTTCCCCCGGTGTAAATATTAATTGAAATTCTTTTTGTTCTAAATAGAAATGTTCAGGTAAATTTTGTTCGTTTATCTTCAATATCCATTTGCCTGGTCTAATATCCTTATATGAAAACATTCCTTTCTCATCTGTAACCTGCTGTAAAAATTCAGTTCCATCTGACAATTCAACTAAAATATTACTTAAATTTCTAACTTCCTTAAGATTGCTGGAATCAAAGTTGGCGCCTGTAACTGCTTTATCCGATTCAATTAAAAATGATGATTGATCGGAAGCAGTGGATATTTCATTTATATTTGGGACAAAGACTGCTATTCTGCCAAAAAATCTGGCTGAAGTTGTTACTCCAATTTCTATTTCTGTTGTTTCCCCGGATTTAATAATTACTGCAATCGGCAGTTTTTCAGTTGTTACGCGATTTAGCCCGATAAATATTTTTTCAATCCATAAATAATATGTCCCCGGGCTGAGTGATGGAAAAATAAATTCTCCATTTTGATTTGTCACTGCGGACACTTCGTTTATTGATAAAAGAACATTTGAAATAGGCAATTTATCTGGTCTTTCAGCATCATAAACTATTCCCTTAAGAGTTCCAATACTTTTTTTCTTTCTTATTGGTATTCCCCAATTTATCGAATACCCCACAAAAACCAAAAAATCTTTTTCATTACCTTCATATCTAGACCATGAACTTCTTAAAAAGAATGAATTATTATTAGGCAGAGTATAATTAAAAGTTGAAAATATTGAATCTTGTTCCTTCATTACTTCAGAATCGAAATTATTTTTTTGATATTCAAGTCTAAGATATGCATCTCTGCTAAATAACCACCCTCCTGAAATTCCTAATGATTTTGTTCTTAATGGTGAACCAATAAAGCTATTGTGTCCGATTCTACCAAAAATACTATAGATTTGACTGGCATCAGGACTAAAATAAGTGAATAAACTATATTTTTCTAAATTATTATTAGTAGTATTTATTAAATAATCATTTAATCTTCCTCTTTCAATATAAGAATTAACGCCAAAGTTTTTATAATTTTGTTTTAGCCCCAATTTAACAGAGTTTTCCTCATAATTAAAATCTACTGGTAAAAGTTCATCCTTATTTGACAATTTTTTATAATCAATTGATATATCAAAATTAGAAGGCAATGTATAGGTTAGATTTGTTACAAAGTTTTTTTCATCTGAAGCAGAAGATTTTTTTATTGGATTAAAATCAAGATTGCTTTTATGTTCATCGTACGATGTATTCCCTGACAATTTTTTATAAATTGGGTAATATATCCTGCCTGATATAGCGGCATAATCATTATAATAACCATAAAAATCAGGGCCTGCATAAGTTTTTATAAAAGTATATACAAAATCGTCAGAGAACTTTCCTCCAAGATCAATTTTATAAGCTTTATCATTTAATGGTTTTTCCCTGTAACTTGAATTTGAAGCTAATTCTAAATTGATATCCATAAGTTCATCAGGTTTAAAATATGCTTGAACACTATAAATGTTATCCTCATCAATATCTTTTTTTTTATTTAAAAAATTTGTTTTTATTTCCAAATCATTTTTTATTGGATATTTAAAAAAAGCCCCTGCTTCCTTTTCTCCAAGTCTATCAAATTTACTTTCGAAATTAAAAGCTCCAATTTCATATTTAGCTGGATGTAAATCTAATTCGATACCTTTGCCATATCTATTATTTTCAACTAAAGGTGATAAGTTAAAACTTTTATCCCCTAAATGAAAATCCAGTATTTTATTATTATAAGCTATATAAGCTTCATCGATTTCCCCGGTAGGAATTTCATTAATTATTTTAGGTTGTCTAATTAAAAATTCAATTCCCTGCTCTCCTTCTTCATCTATACTGCCTTTTCCTGAAAACTGTATCTGAAATCCATTTTTATTATCTTCATTTATCCCGATAAATTTTATTTTTGAAGGTAATCTGTGATAAGGATCAAATTCTCCGGTTATTTTTGGCATAATATCAACAGAAACAGTTTTTTTATCAGAAATTATTTTTTCTTCTGTTCCAATTTTTTTAGTAAGAGCATAGATGTTAAGAAGAAATCTGGTTTTTCTATTTAAATTTTTATCAGTAGAGACACTGTATCTGATTATGCGAGATGTTCCTGCTTCTAAAATAACTATATTTGAATCTATCTGAATAGGATAATCAGGATAAACTTTTTGATCTAATTCTATTTGAGTTCTGCTATTTCCTCTATTAATTAATCTAATTTTAATTTCAAAAATTTGCCCGGCAATTATCGTTTTAGGATAATCTTCTATCATTATTTCTAATTTAGTAAGAGGTAAAACATCTATAGAGAAAAGCACTTTTTTATTTATTTCATATTCACGCTGGCTTCCAACCAGATAAGTAATTTCGTAATGACCGCTGGAAGCGGAAACCGGAATAAAAAAAGTAGCTAATCTGATTTGTTTTTCATTTGGTTTAAGTTTAAAACTCACATGGCTGGGCCCAATTATCTGCCAGCCTTTTGGCAGATAAACTTCTTCATAAAAAGGTTCTTCTTTGGTACTGTTATTTGTAACCAAAAAAGTTCGTGTGATAATTTTTCTGGGTTCAGTTTTTTCCTGTATTTGAGAGGTCTGTTCTATATCGATTAAATCGTTTTTATCTTCAGCATATATTGAGGAGATAAATGGGATTAGGAGAAAAAAAAAATATAGAGATATACCCATTATGCCCCCTCTGGGTATATTTTTTATCTGGCAGTATCATGAATATCCTGTCTTTATTCAATTGATAAATCATAGTGAGCGCCAAATACATAATCATTTCCATTGTCAACAATAATTGAAGCTTTATATTCACCTTTTTGCAAGCGGGTCAAATTAAATTCATGCCTGACTGAACAACCTGGATAAATTCTTTTTTCTTCACTGTCAAAGCGGCCGATATTGTTCCCTTTTTTATCATAAAAATCAGCCCATACCATAGGAGATAGCATAAGCTCTCCAATATTCTCAATATCAATTTGTAAAATTTTTTTGTTATCATTATTCAGTAATTTTTTTTCTAAGAATTTTATTTTTTGCTCACCTGTATCTCCAAGATTAGTTATTATTTGAATCCCATAACGCATAATTGTTTGTATGCCAAATTTTGCATTATTTGCATCTTCATCTTTATTTTCAGATTGTTCTTTTGGTATCATTTCTACCATTATAATACTCCAATAGGTACCTTTAAGAGAAGTATCGGCAGGAACATGAATAGTATAATAGGCAGAAGCAAGGCTATTAGCCGGTATATTAAGTGTATCAGGACTTAAAGAAATCCATTTGGCATTTGAGTGAGGTGTGCTTCCTGCTTTATCATAAAGACTCCTGCCATCAGCGAAAAAAAGGTAATCTGTTAAATAGATTTTTACACGGCTGGGAAAATTATCAGTATTTTTTAGTAAAACAACTCCATCAAACTGTTCTCCTGGATTAAGTGTTTTTTTTTGTGTTAATCCGCCGATAACAGAAACACCTGCAAAACAGTTATTAAGTAAAATAATGAAAAGAAAGAATAAAATGATTTTTTTCAAGTTCATGGTCCTTGTTATATATCAACTAAAGTATAAACAACATTTGTACTATAGATATTAGGCGCTACTGAAATAGACATTCCAGTCAAGCGATATCTGATATTAACATTGCTACGGTTACCACGGCCGTTAAAAAACTGCATATTTACCGTTGAAATTTGACGGTAGGTAGTACCTCCAGATATATTACCATTACCAGTGCCATTTGAAGTTCTTCTGGCTGAAAGAATAAAGCCTGGATACCATGTATTATCAATTCTGCTTATATCCACTCTCCATCGGTCATTAGCATTTAGAGTATTTAATATATTTATAATTGTTGCGTTCATTAAACTTTGATATGAATTTCTTAAATTGCTTCCAGCTCCGCTTACTAAATCAGCGGAATTTATTGATTCAGTCCATCCTCCGGTTGCAGTTATATCAATAGCCCTGGCTTTAAAACAAAAAGATAAAACTAATAATATACTAAATAATATTTTTAAATTTATACCTGTTATCATAGAGAAATAAAACACCTTCTTTTTAAAACAGTGTTTTAAAATGGAGTTGCAGCTACATATCCTCTAATCAGAAACTGTGTTATAATATTACTAATTACTTAATAAATAACATTATAACACAGTCTGACTAAAGGTATAACAATTAATCGGTAAGTGTAATGGTTACAGTTCTTGTCCCTGATACAGCACCTGCAGCAACTGATGCGGATAATGTGTATGTTATTGATAAATTTGATTGCGCAACAGGAGATATAGCAGTTACAAGATTGCCAGCCGTAGTTGATAAAGTTACAGCTCCCTGACCTGTTCCTGTCGATGGCGCTGCTAACTGAATTTTTAAACTGGTATTTGCTGGCATATTGCTATCGATTGCTCCAGTAATTCTTTTTGTTCCATTAGTTGTAATATTATAGGTTGTTGTAGCATCTGAAACATCAGCTAAATTACTGCCAGCAGTAGCTGTGCTAATGGATAAAGCACCAGGATTTCCGCTTACAGAAATTTCATTAATAGGTTGTACATCGAAAGATACCAGCTGATTTTGTATATTCCCGGCAAAAGTTAAGCTGACAAGACCAAATAGAAATGATAAAACTATTAAGACTTTTTTCATTTAAAACACCTCCTTTTTTTACTCAGCGAGGTCATAAATTCGCATTTTTTCGGTGAGGATTGAGCATCGAGAGCAAGGCGCGAAGGTGAGAAATAGCCTTGCACTATTTCGAACCTGAGCAACGCAGCTATCGATGCTCAAGACCAGCGCAAAAATGCGAATTTATGACCTCGCTGAGTATAATTACACATAAATTTTGCAAACTTTATTTTTTTTACCCTTAAACATCGATTAAATCTTTAATCTGTAAAAATGGTAGCATACTATTTTTATAGTTTCAAATAATCGAGTGATTTTTTTTAAAAGATTAAGGGAGCTTACGAAAATTTTATTGCTTCTATTTCAGGGTCACCGGGTTTTATTTTTACTTTTATTTTTTCAAACGATGGGGATGCATTGATTTTAGTTTTCAACAAAATATCTAATCTATCATAAACAATGCTTGTAATTGCAATCTCTCTTTCTTTAGCAGTGTCACACATTCTTGAGGCGTAGTTAACTGTTGCCCCAATTAAAGTATAGTCAAGTCTTGTTTCTTCACCTAAATCACCAATTATTACTTCTCCAAAAGCGCAGCCTATTCCAACAGGCATTAACTTATTATCTTCAATAAAAGGAATTAAACCGCATAAATCAGGATCCGCATGATGAACTACAATATATTTAATTTTTTTCGGGTCGATAACCTGCTGAATTTTTTGTAAAATTATATCTCGAAATATCGGGTGACCTGGACCGGGATCGAATAATACGGCTTCATCGTTATCAATAAGAAGATAGGGATTATTTGAAAAACCAGCTTCAAAATCGGCAAAACCTATCCACCAGATATCTTCAGTTATTTTAATGGCTTTGGTATCATCTAAATTTTCCATCTTACCCCAATCTCCAAATAGACGTTGCCCATTTTGCCATTACATTTTGCCTATTGCAAATTCGTTCTGCATTCCAAATATTATTATCTTCCCCGATTTTTTTAGTTATTTCAAAACAACTTTTTTCATAAACTGTTTTTTTATCAAAATAGCTTTTATTTCCAACATCTCTGTTTTCATTTTGAGTTAATAAAGTATAATTACCTAAACGATAAATAAATCTATACTCTGTACTCTCATCATATTTAGTCCATTCTTCACCTGGAGATTCGGGTAAAATGTGTTCTATGTTATATTTTTCACTTTCAAAATCATATTCTTTATTAGAAATATGTTTTTCAAGAGAAAATAAAATATATCGAACTATTTTTTTGTTCCGATGAGCCACTGTACTTAATTCTTTTTCTGCAAAACTGGCTCTAAAAACTTCATCTTCCGGATAAAGTGATTTCAGCTTAATAATTATATCTGCGGCTGTGTTTAGTTCGTTATCGGATATACCAAAAGCAATATCATTATATACTTTTTCTTGTTCGCCAGTGTGTAATCCGCAAATTACATTATATCTAAACGATATAATGCTGCATGCTTTCAAAAGTTTATTAAAATTATCTTTATCAAGCTTTTTATATGCAATCATTAAAAAGGAATATTGCTGACGAACGCTAAACATTTTAAGTTCACTGATATATTTTTTTTGTTCTCCGACCCATAACTCATCTTCCGGATTTCTTAATGCAACATAAAAATCAGCATTTTCATCTAATTCTCTGATAAGAGAAAATGCTTTTTCTTTATTTTGAATATCAGTTTTTATTGTTTTAAATAAATCTGTTTTTCTAACTAATTTATTTCGGCTGTTCCAGTAAACACGCAAAAAATCAGAAAAACTTTCACTCCCTAATTTTGTAACTATTTTCTCCCATCTTTCTTCAATTTTTTTCATCTCTGTTTCATGTGGATTTTCACTACTTACAACTGAAAATAAATAATTTTTCAATAAATCTGTTGCAGATAATCTAACTCCCCTTGCATTTAAAGTCTCAAATACTTTAAATGCGTTTAGTTCATCTGTTACCGTAATAACTGTAAAAAACAGTTTATCAGCAACTGAATCAACAAATTTGGCCAACTCTACACCATCTTTATCTGATATATCTTTTTTGATTCTATCAATAAACCATTCAAACGCCTTTTTGATTAATTTTTCGGAATAGTTTAATCCTCTTTGAGGTATATTTTGCAGGGGAACTATATAATTCTGATAAAAGCTATCATTATGCTTATTTAATTGCAATTTTGATCTTGAGATTAAAGTAATAGGATCTAAGTATCCAATATATGTATTACGTAATTGTTCTTCGCGCTTTTTATTGTTTTCAGGTTCTATCCCTTTTGCTTGAATCATTTCAAGATTATTAAGTATTGCTAATATAAGTAAACTCAATGTAGTTATTCGTTGTTGTCCATCAATAATATCAAAATTTTTATTATCTCTGGATTGTAATACCAGATAGCCCATATAATGAGAAGATGCTATATTTTCTTTACATGTTTCTATAATATCCTGCCATAAATCATCCCATTCATCTTCTGTCCATGAATAGTCTCGCTGAAATCTGGGAACAATATAAGAAATTCCATTCCCTAATAGTTTTCTGAAAGTGTCATTCGATGTATTAAAATTCATAAAAAGTCCTCCTAAACTTCATTAGAAGTTAATCATGGAAAATTATGAATGTCAACAGAAATTTTACAAATTTATTCAAACAAATAGAAGAGATTTTGAAGGGTTTCGTTTTATATGAGATTTAAGGTAAAATTGTAGTTGTTCGATAAATCGAACAACTACAACAATTTTACCCTATCGCAGGATTCTTTTTACTTTTTTTCCTGCTTTAATTCTTCAGCAGATAATTTATCAAAAGCCTGTTCAGCGTTTGCTTTTATATGATCTCTTACTTTCTGACTTAATTGACTAACTTTTTCACTAATACTTTTTAAATCATCCAGATTTAATGCGGCAAGCGAATATGTTGAACCTTTACCATTATCCCATCGGTCGATAATTTTTACACCAGAAATCAAATTTGAAGAAAACGTTTTAGCTGTGTTTTCAATATATTGTTCGCCTTTTGATTTTTCTTCTTCTGTTGCTGTAGCAGAGCTCATATAATCGCGCATAAGAGAAGTAGAAAGTACTGATATCTGTTTTGAAATTTCTGCAATTGCTCTATTATCAGAAGTTGTTCTGCGGAGCGCTTCAGAAGCAATCCCTTCAGCAATACCAACTCCATATAATATTTTTTCTTTATTTTTTTTGAAAGCGCCGCCGCCCTGCATTACCCAATCAGGTTTAGGCGGTACACTTGCACAGCCAGAAAACATAGAAAGCAATAATACCATTGTCAATAAATAACTTATTTTTTTTAACATATTTTTCTCCTTAGGGCTTGCGAAGAAATAACTTGGCATTTTCGCGCCCAGATTTGGGTTAGATTTGCCCGATTAGAAAGTGGCAAAAGCTGAGTAATAGTGAACTATTTCGATGTTTTTGCCACTTTCTAATCGGGCAAAGATAGCCTGAAGATGGGATGCGAAAATGCCAAGTTATTTTTTCGCAAGCCCTTAGATATCCTGCGGTTTTTGCCGCAAGGTTTTTATTTACCCAAAATATTTTCTTTAATCCAGTTTTCCAGTGCCTGACTTAGTGTTTGTTCAGCAACGGAAACAGCTTTTGCCTTAGCAGAAGTTTCACTGGTATGGGATTCCTGTCCATCTTTTGATATTGCTGCTAAAATTTTACCTTCAGGTTTACCTTCTAATATTTCAATGGTTCCATTCCAATTATAAAATTTCCACTCTTTATTACCTCTGTCAATTAGTTTTGTATCTATATTATATTTAATAATTATATACATTGAACTAGGATTATTAACAGAAGGAATTTCCTTTTCAATCTGTAAACCAAATTTTGTAATTTTTTCTTTTAATATTTCCATTGAATGATCATTTTCTTTTTGTTCTTTATGCTGAACAATAAAAATGATTTTTCTAAGAGCATTATTGCGTCTTTCAATAATTTCTGAATATGTTGGATTGGATGGCAAATCAGGAACTGAAATTGGATCAACTATGCGTTTCTGCTCAATTAATAAGGATCTTGTATTCCATTCATTCAATATTTGAGTAAGAGCTTTTATTTCTTCCATTGATGAAGAAGCATTTTCTGCTATTGTTAATTGTGCTTGAATTTTTTCTTCTGCTTCAGAAATTCTATTAGCCAGAGACATTCGAGCTTTGACTTTATCAAGAACAGCTAAAGCATAATATGTTTTTTTATCCTCATCAAACCATGTTTCAGGAATTGTTACACCTTCTAGTGCTCCTTCTGTAAAAGTTTTTGTTTCGAGCGAACTTGCAATTTCTCCTGTAATATTAGTATTAGCATTTCCTGATTTAATAGATTTTTCTTTTTCTACAGCTTTTGCAGATTGAGCAATCTGTACTTTGAAAATTTTTATTATTTCAGCACGTGCCTGAGTACGCGCATCGTCAATGTTTTTTGCAACTCCAACACCAATGAGATAAGATTGTTCTGAATATTTTTTGCTTGAGCCATCAATCCAATCAGGTTTATCTGATAAAAAAGAAAATAAACCAGCATATATTGCAACTGATTTAATTATTGCAAAAAAACAAATAACTAATAAAATTTTTTTTCGGAGCATTCAACTCACCCCCTTTAATTCGTAAATCATGAATCGTAATGAAGAACCCTGTGGCAGACACAGGGAATCTTCTGTCTCTGATAGGAATATTTATTATTTTAAATTGTGCCAATTCATCCCTGCAATAAACTGCAGGGTATTCTTGGCACTTCCAGATAAGTTTTAATCCTATCACGATTTACGATTCACTATTCACGATTTTAAAATTTCATTGCGCTGTTCTGACAACAATAAATGTTTTTTTGCCAGCTTTTATTTTTATATTTTCAACATTTTTTGTAGATATTACAGAACCGAATTGATTATAACATAGCATCTGGATTGAATGATTCCCTTCAGGGAGAACTATGCGCTGTAAAAATATTTTATCAGGGAGTGATCTCCATGAACGAGTATCAGCATGCTCTATTGCAGTAGATAATGTATTTAATGCTGCATTTGCGAGAAAACCAACTAATTCTCTATCTTCTTTTCTTTGATTACTGCTAATTGCTTGAACAACTTTTTTAGAAAGAGCATATCTCACAGCAGCACGGGCAATAGCTTTTGTTCTTATACGAGTTATTCTATCATTTAAGTTTGCCTCAGCTATTTTCCCAACATCCTGAACTAATTCACCTGCTTCAAAATCTTTATTAAGATCAACTATCCGAATTTTTGAATTTTTAATTTTATAATCAACAGGAACATATTTAGGAAAAGCAATTCGAATCATATCAGTTGCCAATATTGAACGCGCTATTGCTCCTGCTTGTTCAACCTGCTTAGCATCTTCACCCTGTGGAGTAACATTACCTACGTAAAGCCATCCTTTTCCAAAGCTAATTTCAAAAAAATCTTCAGCTTTTACTGGAGATAAACCATTATAATGCAGTATTACCAATTCTCCTTCTGAGGGATTTGTTGTTAAATTATCTTTAGGAACGGTCCATTTTTTTTCAATTTGAGCTACTTCATCATTAAAACCCAATTTACGTCCAGTTCGGATAATATCGGAAATTAATTTTGGAGGTGGAACAACAGCATATGATTTAAAATATGCTCCATAAGCTTCTAATGCTTGCTGATAGGAAATATAAGCATCATTTATCTCTCCCATATTTTCATATAACATTCCCATTAAATAGCGGGCAAAAGCATCTTCCTTATAAACATTTTTATATCCATAATTTGTTTGAAGTGTATTAAGAAAATGATCTACTTGACGGGCTTCAACAAGCGCTTCCTGATCCTGTCCCAACAAAACATAATTAAGAGCTGAAAAAATATGTATTAAAGCGCGTTCAAAATCTTCACCATAATATGGACGCATGGTATCATTAACCAGGAAGGTTGACGCTTCTGTTGTTATGCTTTTTGTGAAATACTCCTCTGCGATACTTTTTGCTTTTTCAAATGCAATATTGCTTTCACTATAATTACCGCTTAAATGAAGAAGCATTCCATAATCAAAATAATAAAGTAAAGCATTTTTTTCTCCATATTCTTTTTGGCGAGATGTATTAGCTAAAACCGAGGCTTCCTTATATTGTCCATTGATGACTAAATCATCGAGCCTTTTGTAATACATGTTAGGCCCAGCACATGAAACGAGGAAGTATGATAAAAATAGAAATAATATTATATGACGGAAATATTGCATTATGTTTTCCTTAGGTTACTAAAGCTTAGTTTTTGATCTCTCAACTACTTTTTTTATTTTCTTCTGCCCAATCCATACTTTTTCATTTGAAGCTACATCTATAAGTTCCAATTCAATCTGATAATATTTAAGCTGCATTTTGCCAGCTTCATCCATAATTGTGTTAATCTGTCCTTTTAACATAAAATCTGCACCAGATTCTTTACCTGAACTTTTGGCAGTTTCTGTGCTTGCATTTTTTGCCTGATCAACTCTTTCCTGACGGATTTCATCTCTTTGTTCTTTGGATGCAACAAATTTTACTCTTCCTGAATTAGTTAATTCTCTTTCAAGATCTTTTACAAATGTTTCAGTATTTATATGTTCGTGACTTTTATTTAATACTGTGCCAACAATCACACGTGGTTTTGAATTATTTTTTGAAGAGAATTCTTCCACCCATGGGCGTGTTAAAGCATCATTAACCATTTCTTTGGATACAAGCTGTGAATCTGTATCATTCCAGTTCCCGCTAAGGTCAATTTGTTCATCAGATGATGTTCTTGTTATCTTTGGTTCAGCGCTGCAGGATGAAAGAATAACAATTAAAGATAAAGATACTAATACTGCAAAAAAATTTTTACAATTACGCATGCAACTTCCTCCTTTTAATTTTTATGGATAAAGAAATAAAGTTTTGTTATGATATTTGTGTAATTATACTTTTACATTAATAAACTGTCAATATGAATGAATAAAAAAAGTATCAGTGATTAGTGTCAGTAGAAATAAATATACAAACATAATATTCTGGAACCAACTATGAAAAATAAATTTATTTTACTATTAGTATTTTCACTAGGATTTGTATCCCTTGTATCTCAGGTTCTGATTTTAAGAGAATTTCTTTTAGTCTTCAATGGAAATGAACTTTCCATAGGTGTAGTATTGCTTGCATGGATGTTCTGGTCATCAATAGGGAGCTGGGGATTTGGCACCTTAACAAAAAAATCTTCTAATAGCGCTCTATATTTAATTTCATGTCAGTTAGCTTTAGTTGTTTTGCTGCCTATAGAAATTTTTTTAATTAGAATTATGAAATTTTTGCTGCACATGCCGCATTCGGAAATAATTAAAATTTCAACCATGTTATTTTCCGCATTCTTTTTAATTTTACCTTATTCTATATTACTTGGTTTTATGTTTAGTTTAAGTTCACGCATTTATGCTCAAAAAGAAAATGAAGAACCATGCGGCAGGGGATATTCTCTTATAGGAAGATTATCAGGAATAACACTTCCGGCCAAAAATGATGCATTAATTATCGGTATTGTATATTTAATAGAATCTATTGGTGCAATAGCCGGCGGAATAATTTACAATTTTTTATTGATAGATAAATTAGATTCATTTTCAATAGCCTATCTAATAAGCTGCATAAATTTAGTCATGGCATTCATGTTAGTTTTAAATAGAGATATTTTTATTTCATATTCAAATTTGCAAAAAAAAATTATTTTTATTATTACATTATTTATTGGTATTTGTTTTTTCTATATTGCTTTTCTCCCTCTGAACAAAATTTCACTTAAGCTTCAATTTAGAGAATATGAATTAATAAAATCGAAAAATTCTATTTATGGAAATATATCTATAGTAAAACATAAAAAAGAAAATGAAATAATATTTTTTGAAAACGGTTTATATTTATTCACTATCCCCAGCGATATATTATCAGCTGAAGAAACAGCGCATATTTCTTTGCTTCCTCATTCTTCTCCCCAGAATGTACTGCTTATTGGCGGTGGTTTCAGTGGAGTTCTGGAGGAAATATTGAAGCAGCCTGTTAAAAAAGTAGTTTATGCTGAGCCTGACCCGCTGGTTATAGAACTGGCTAATCAATATAATTTAAAAAACTCAGAAACGAATCCGGTGAAAATTATTAATATTGACGGCAGACGTTATGTTAAAAGCACTGAAGAACAATTTGATGTTGTAATTATAAATCCCGGGGACCCGATTACTGCTCAATTAAATCGTTTTTATACTCTTGAATTTTTTCAGGAAGTAAAAAAAATTTTTAAACCGGGAGGAATGATTTCACTTAAAGTAAGGTCTACTGAAAATTATATTTCTGAAGAACAAGCGCAATATATAAGCTCATTAAGAAAAACTCTCTCATCAGTATTTCCAGAAATAAATATAATTATTGGTCAGAGCGGGAACTTTATATTAGCTGGTGCTGGGCCTGAAAAAATACAGGTTGATGTGAGTTTATTAATGCGCCGGCTGCGCATGCGTCGGATTAATGCAAAATATGTCCGTGAGTATTACCTTCTCAAGGCATATATGTCACCTAAACGAATCAATCATCTTCTGAAAACAATTGATAAAATAAAAAATATAAAAATCAATAGAGACTTTTCTCCAACTTGTTATTATTATAATCTTATTTACTGGAATGCTTTAGCAAATCCTGATTATCATCTTATCTTTAAAAGAATTTTTTCAATAAAATTGATATGGATTATTATATTTATTTTTCTTCTATTTATAATTATATATTTTATTTCAAAAAATAATTTTTTACGTCAGCAAAATTCTATTCTTGCTGTTGTTATGGCAAATGGTTTTTCTGAGATATTATTTGAAATTGTCATTATTCTTGTCTTTCAGTCTCTATATGGATATGTTTATCATAAAATAGGTATTATTATTACATCTTTTATGGCTGGACTTTCTATTGGAACATTTTTTGCTATTAAAGCTTTAGCGAAGAAGAATGATCCTTTTTTGAAATTAATGCAAATTGAAGGTTTAGTTATAGTATACCCATTATTTCTATTAATAGTTTTTTCTATTCTGCAAAAAGTATTACTGCCTGATTTTGCAATAAATATAATTTTCCCGGCATTAACAATGATCGCTGGTTTTTTAGGTGGATATCAATTCCCATATGCAGTGCAGGCGTTTTATCATGAAAATAGGGAAATAGGGGAAATAGCTGGGATATTATATGGTATAGATTTAGCCGGTTCATGTATAGGTGCGATTATCACAAATTTATTTTTATTTCCAGTTTTAGGATTATATGGAACATGCATTGTTAGTATGTTTTTAAGTTTATGCGCATTTATATTTCTTTATGTAAGCAGAAAATGAGCAGTTACAGCTATTTGTCAAATCTAGCACCCATTATTATCCATGAGTAGACTATCTGCATTTCAGAAGAATCCAGATATTGAGCCATACTGCCATTTCTTTGTGTTTTTCTAATTAATAGGCAGGTACTGTCGTATTTTATTAAATTTGGGGTATCATCAGTGCCATTATTAAATAAGCTATCATAAAATTCTGTATTATAATTTCCTTCATGAGTTTTTCCTTCGCTGTAACTGTGACACGGATTGCATTTATTTTCAAAAATAGTTTCAATAGGGTCTTTATAAAATATATTAGTTGAAAGCGGATGCCAATTAGAATTGCCTGTAGAACTGGATTTTTTCTTTGAGCTCTGACAGGCAAAACTAAAAAATAATATTTGTATCAATAATATGCTAAAATATATTAAATTATTTTTTTTCATGCTTTTATTTTATAGTTTGAAATTATAATGTCAAGAAAAAAATAAGGTTTAAAAAAATGAGGATTCATACTGAAACAAAAAATGAACAAGTACTTGAAAAAGTGAGACTGGATAAATCGCATAAAACAGTGCTAATCTATCCAAATACTTATCATATAGGTATGTCAAGTGTGGGATTTCAGCATATATATAGTATTATTAATAATCATCCTGAATTTTATGCGGACAGGGCATTTTTAAATAATGAATTTGCTTTGCGTTCTCTGGAATTAAACAAACCTCTGAAAAATTTTGAAATATTATTTTTCAGTATCTCATACGAAATGGATTATTTAAATTTAATTCATATTCTTTTAAAAGCAAACATACCTGTAAAAGCTAAAGATAGAGATATAAATTATCCACTGGTAGTAATTGGCGGAGCATGTACATTTTTCAATCCTGAACCTATAGCTGATTTTGCGGATATTTTTATTTTAGGTGAAGGAGAAGAAACTTTAATTAAATTCTTAAATATTTATTCATCTAAGGAATATAAAAATAAAAATGATTTTTTTGCAATATTAAATAATATTTCAGGTTTTTATTTACCCAATTTTTTTGATTTTAATTCTGATAAGAAAAATGAATGCCCGGTTTTTAATAATACTAAAATAATACAACAGCATATTAATAATATTTCACTTTTTCCAGCGCATTCACATATTATTTCTTCAGATACTGAATTTAAAGATATGCTGCTTTTTGAGATCAGCCGCGGATGCCCGATGAAATGCAAATTCTGTATGGTAAAAAGCGTATATGGGACTTTGAGGCATCAGGATAAAAATATAATCTTATCTATTGCAGAAAAATATAAATCATATACTAATAAAATAGGATTGATAGCGCCTACAGTAACAGTATATCCCGATTTATTGGAGTTATGTCATAATTTGTTAAAAATAGGATATAAAATTTCTTTTTCTTCTTTACGTTTAGAGCATCTTAATTCTTCAATAATTGAAATATTAGCTAAAAGCGGACAAAAAACCATAACAATAGCGCCTGAAGCTGGTTCGGAAAAATTAAGAAATTTAATTGGGAAGAATATTGCAGCACAACAAATTTTTTCCGCAATAGAAACAGCTTTAAACAACGGAATTTTAAATGTCAAACTTTATTTCATGATTGGATTACCGCATGAATCATGGGAAGATATAAAAGAAATTGTAATATTAATTGAAAAGGTAAGAGAATTATTTATAAAAATCAGTTCAAAAAAAGGCAAAATAGGTAAAATAATAATCAGTATTAATCCTTTTATTCCAAAACCGTTTACAGAATTTCAGCATCATCCGCAGGAAGATATAAAACTATTAAAAGATAAATACAAATATTTAAAGAAAAATTTATGTTCTTTTTCAAATTTAGAACTAAATTTGGAGAATTTAAATGAAACAGTATTCCATGCTCTATTAAGTCAAGGTGACAGAAGATTAGGAGATGTAATTTTAAAACGCTCACAGGGATATAATTTGCGTAAAGCTTTATTGGAGGTAGGAATAATATGCTGCTTGCATTCATAAATTGGATATGATAATCTTTTAATTGAATTATATATATGAAATGGAGATCTTTTATGTTATTTAACAAAATTGAGGATATAATTGAAGATATACGTAAGGGTAAAATGGTAATTGTTGTTGATGATGAAGATCGTGAAAATGAAGGTGATCTGGTAATGGCTGCTGAAAAAGTTACACCTGAAGCGATAAATTTTATGGCAAAATATGGCAGAGGTTTAATTTGCATGCCTTTACTGGGGACACGATTGGATGAATTAAAAATACCTTCCATGGTACCTGATAGTTCAGATCATCTTGATACAGCATTTACTGTATCTATTGATGCAAAACCTGAGACTTCAACCGGCATTTCAGCGCATGATCGTGCTGCAACAATAAAAAAAGTGTTAGATACTTATGCAACAGCTGAAGGATTTACACGTCCCGGGCATATTTTTCCTTTGCGCGCTCGTGATGGAGGAGTATTAACCCGTGCAGGGCATACAGAAGCTTCCGTTGATTTAGCCAGAATGGCAGGACTTTATCCTGCAGGTATTATCTGCGAAATTATGAATGATGATGGACATATGGCGCGTCTTATTGATTTAAAAAAATTTGCGTCTAAACATAAGTTGAAAATTATTTCGATAAAAGATTTAATAGAATACAGGCAAAACAAGGAGACGCTTGTGCGGCGAGTTGTCACAACCAAACTGCCGACTAAATTTGGAGATTTCAATTTAATTGTTTATGGAACTACTATTGATAATAAGCATCATATCGCTTTAATTAAAGGGAAAATTGAAAAAAGTAAAAATATACTGGTACGTGTGCATTCAGAGTGTTTTACTGGAGATATTTTTCATTCCATGCGTTGTGACTGCGGGGAACAGCTTGCTGCATCGTTAAAAATAATAAATAAGGAAGGCCGCGGTGTTTTTTTATATATGCGTCAGGAAGGAAGAGGAATTGGACTTGTAAATAAGCTAAGAGCTTATGCGCTTCAGGATCAGGGAATGGATACAGTTGAAGCGAATAAAAAATTAGGGTTTAGAGATGATCTGCGAGATTATGGTATTGGCGCTCAGATATTAGTAGATCTCGGGCTTTCTACAATTAGATTATTAACAAATAATCCTCGAAAAATAATTGGACTTGAAGGATATGGATTAAAAGTAGTTGAGCGGATCCCGATTGAAATCCCTCCCAATAAAATTAATAAAGAATATCTTATTACAAAAAAATCGAAACTTGGACATATACTCAAACTAAACAGATTTGCGAAACCGTAGAGACGCAAAATTTTGCGTCTCTACAATATAGATTCGCAAACCTGTTTTGTTTGAGTATATAATAAATATAAAATAGCCTAATGGTGATTGCGTGTTAAAGAAAATAATCATAATATTTTTTCTTTTAAGTTCTTTTGTCTATACAATAGGGCAGGAACTTGATCCAATAAGACAAATCAAACAATTGACAATTAATCCTCCTGTTACTAAATTTTTAATAATAGGCAATAAAACCTTTACAGGAAGTAAACTCAAAAGTTTAACTAAATTAGGAGATCGTTCTCTATTTAGCTTTCCCCAATTTACTGAAGAAGAATTAGAAAAAGACATCCGCCGCATAAAATCTTTTTATCAATCAAATGGATTCTATTTTGTATCAGTTGAGCAGATGGTTAGTTTTGGTTTTAGAAAAACAAGCGCTGAAATTATTTTACATGTAAATGAGGGTGTGCGCACCAGAATATCTGACATAAAGATTGTTGGAGTATGTAATTTTAAAATTTTCGAAATCGAATCAAATATAAATAGCAAACCAAATACATATTTTAATCCATTTCAAGTATATGAAGATAGAAACAAAATTTTTATGTTTTATAATAATCACGGATTTATTTATGTCAGAGTAAAACATTTTTTAAAATTTAACGATGATAAAACTGAGGTTGAAATAACTTTTTTAGTTGAAGAAAGACAGATTGTATATGTAAATAAAATTTTTATTAAAGGGCTGAATTTAACAAAAGAAAAAATTGTAAAGAGAGAAATTGAAATTGAAGAAGGAGATATTTTATTATGGCATAAGCTTATTGAAACACAAAAAAATATTAATAATCTTGGTATTTTTACTGACGTTAGATTTGAACCAGCTATGCTCGATGAATCTAAAAATAGAGTGGATTTAATATTGGATTTAAAAGAGCAAAAACCTCGTTCATTTGGTTTCAGCGTTGGATATGGCAGTATAGATAGAGAAAGAATTTCTGTTGAATGGACACATGAAAATCTTTTTGGCGAAAATCAACGTTTTAATATTAGCGGAACATTTAAATCATGGGAAGATTTATATCAGGCTAATTTTATCAATCCGAGCATTTTTGATACAAAAAATAGTATGATTACTTCAGCTTCATATAGACGTACTATTAGAGAGCATTATAAGGTAGGAGAAATTTCAGTCAGCGCTGATCTAAGACGTAAACTGATAAGAGACTTGACAGGATCAGCAAAATATAAATTACAGAAAACTGATTTATTTGCTATTGAAAGTGAAGCGTCGGAACAGTTACAAATTGAAAAAAAAGTATCATATACACCATCTTTTATATATACACTTATTTATGATACACGCGATTCTCTTTTTTATACACATAAAGGGATTTTACAGACTATATCATATCAATATGCCGGTGGTTTTTTGGGTGGAGATAATAGTTTTAAACGCTATATGTATAATAGCAGTTTGTTTTTTGATGTATGGAGAGACTTTATTTTAGGATATAGAGTGCAGACTGGGTTTATTAGAGAATTTGGGAAAACAGAATTTGTACCAATTGAAGAGAAATTTCATACGGGAGGTATAAATTCCATAAGAGGATATGGCGAAAAAGAAGTTGGAAGCGAGGATGGGGGAGATGTACTATTTGTCTCAAATTTGGAATTCAGGTTTCCTATTTATCAAAAAATTGCCGGAGTAATATTTTACGATGGTGGGCAAATATATAATAAATGGTCTGAAATAAAATCCACAACACTTCGTTATAGCCGTGGTATCGGACTAAGATATCATACTATTATAGTTCCTTTCAGAATAGATTATGGAGAAAAAATTGACCGAAGACCAGGTGAAGAACGCGGACAGTTTTATGTAAGTATTGGGCAGGCATTTTAGAGTATTACAGATTTAATACTTCATTACTCAAGTTGACTGGGTTTTATCTGGATGTGCCATTAATACCATGCCTTTCTAAGGCAGGGATGAATTGGCACAAAAATAAATAATAAATAATTCTTATCAGAGACAGAAGATACCCTGCGGTCTGCTTGCCGCAGGGGTCTTCATTTACAAATTCCAATATTCAAGCACCAAATAACAAATAATTCCCAAAATTTCAATAATCAAACAAACAATTAAGACTATTAAATATTAAGTTTTGGACATTTTGAATTTGAAAATTGGAATTTATTTGGGATTTGGGAATTGTAATTTGGAATTTTAGCATAAAAAAGTCAGTCAACTTGAGTTCATTATTGCTTTTTCTATAAAAATTTTGTACAATTCATTTAAAAAGGTACAGGAATTTAAAACGCTCGATAAACGTGTACTCAACATTATTAATTGAGTATCGAGCAACCACATTGAAGTTTTTGTAGTTGCCTGATTTATCAGGCTTAATTTAATATACAGGAATTTGAAAAATTAGGCACAAAGGCACAAAGCAGCAAAGGCACAAAGTTTGAAGGAAAACTAAAAAACCCTGTGCTTCTATGCTTTGGAACTGTTTTTACTTTGTGCCTTTGTGCCACTTTGCAACTTAAGTCGCTGCCGAAGGCAGCCTAATTTAAAGTTAAATAAAAGACATGTTTAATAAAATAGAATTTTTAAATAAAAATAAAAAAATTTATACCATAATTAATTTCAGCAGTTCTATTTTTATACATTTTTTAATTTTTGTTATACTCAATGGTATGCCTCATACATTTAGTCCAATGGATTGGAAAAAATTAAATGTAAATGTAATAAAACAGAATAAGGTTTTTTCAAAAAAACATAATAAAACAATTAGAATTGAAAATGTTGTTTTTATACCTCAAATAAAAGAACGGAAAATAAAAGAGGATTTAAAAAAGACCCCTGTTTTTAATGATAAAAGAATTATTTCAAAAACTGAATCAAATGAAAGAAAAGAAGAATCAATATCTGAAAAATTGATTTCAGGGAAAAATATTAAAAAACCTGCTGGGAAAATTTTGCCTGAAAATTTAGCTTCTAATCCAATACCCAGAATGGAACGAGGTATCCGTTCTATTACTGAGAAATCTCCTCTTACCAGTCATCTTTCAAAAAAAATTGAGGATATCCTGAATGAACCTGTTCCATATAAAGAATCAGAACCGGTAAAAAAAATAGATTATGTTCAAAAAATGGTCAAGGATGTAACAGTTAAAACTACTGAAAAAAATAAAATGCACGCACTCAGCCGTATAAATATTAAAGAACAGAAAAAAATATTATTAGATAAAGCTCAGGTAGCAGCAATCAAGAAGATTGAAAAAATAACATCAATTACTCCTGAATTGGATAAAATAATAAAGGAAATTAGTAATGATCAAAAAGTTAAATTAGGCTCTCCTTTAGGAACATTTGAAAATGAAATTAAAGATATGGAAGGCGCTGGTCCTAAAATAACTTTTGCTCCGCGCGGAGAGGAAAAGCTGACAAAGGTTAATGAAGGAATTATTAATGAAGAAATAAAAGAAAGTCAGAAAAAAGTTGAAAATAGTAACATTAGAATACCTGATATAGTTAAAGAAGGCGGTGTAAAACAAAGAGCAATTGTAGAAGAAAATACTTTAAAACAGCGGCAGGGATTGGAATCAAATTATAAAAAAGAAATTAAGCATTTAAAAGTGGCAAAACCTGTTGATACTCATACGGCAGAAGAGTCAAAAGTGGGAAAAAATTTTTTTGATACACAGAAAAAAGCTATTGCGAAATCACAGGCAAAATATGGATCTCCATCCGGAACTTTTTTAAATAAAATAGAAAATTATAAGGGGGATGCCCCCCCTGTAGAATTTGCTCCAAAATTTTATGATAAATCTAAAAAGGATGTAAAAACAGAAGAAGAAAAAATAGATATTCAGGAAGATACGGATAAAAAAGCAAAAGTTTATTCTAAAAAAATAAATCAGGAAATAATTGAAGAAAACAATTTTTTAGAAGAAAAAGCGGAAATAAAAATATCAGAATCAAAAAAACAGAAAGAAGATAAAAAAATTAGTTCAGTAAATAAAATTGTCTCTCCTAAACAGCGAATTATTGCATCGAATAATACTAAAGAACAAAAACAAATAAAGATTAAAGCCTCTTCAGTGCTTGTTAATAATAATCCATTGACGACAGTTCAATCATCAAATTTCAATATTGCGGCTGCGGCTGATTTGCAGAACAAATTGGAAAAATTAAAAAAAGATCTGCTTGTATTGGAAAAACAAAATATAAATCGTAAATCAGATACAATTTTGAAAGAAATAAAATCTAAAGATGACAGTAAACAATTAGAGAAAAAAGAAATCGAAAAAATTATTGAGAAGATCAAAAAGTATGACACAACTTACGAATTGGAGATAAGAGAGGAAATAGAGACAGTTAAAGCAGGGAATGAACTTATTACAAAAATTCAACCTGTTAAACAGAATAATATTGAAATTAAGAAAAAGGAAGAATCTGATAAAATTTCTAAAATTGAAAGATTGATTGATCGCAATCCTAATTTTGCCACAAAAAATAAAGGGACACCTCTTACTGTTGTAAATAAAGGAGGAGCGATAAGCCGAGTTATATCAAATAGTAAAATTTTTTCAGGTTCGCAAATGCAGACAAAAATCATAAAGAAAGATGAAAAAAATATACAGGAAATCCCAGGAGCTGAAACAAATAAACAGAATTTGATGTCTTTGGCAAATAAAATAAAAACTGTAAGTGAGACAAAAGTTTCGCAAAAAGATATTAACCCTGAATTGGAAGAAAAAAAAGAAAAAGTTAAAATACTGAAAGTTGATACTTCCCATATTTCTATTTCACCATTATTAGCAGAAGAAAATAAAAAATCCGCTGAAATAAAGTCTGAAAAAGCCTCTCTAGTTAAGTTGACTGTTAAATCTTCCTTTAAAAAAGATATATCAACCGATACTAAAGAAATTATCAAACAGGAAGTTAAAGAAAAGCAGCCAATAAAATCAGTGGAATCATTTAAAAAAATTGACCTTCCTCCTGTTGAAAATGTTACGCAAAAAATTGAGAAGGGAAATTATCCAGATATTCGTTTTGTAACGCATAATGCGGTAAAAATTCTGGTTAATAACGACGAGCTTGAGGTTTCAATGCAAGGTGATCCGGGAAAAGTTGCTTCTTTCGATATAGGATTATATGTTACAAAAATACCAATGATCGAAGTTTCTCCAGGTGCTTATCGCGGTACTTATCGGGTAATAGAAGGGGATAAGGTTACAAATGCTCCGGTTACAGGATATTTAATGAATAATGAAAATTTTCGTTCCTCAATGGTGGCAGATAGGTCTGTAAGTATTGACACAACTCCAGGTATAACAATTGCTTCACCTTCTGATGTTACTGTAGATAAGGAAACGCAAACAATTTCAGGTATTGTGGATGATCCAAATATTAAAAGTGTAGAAATCACTGTTGACGAGAAAATTATTGTTGTACCGGTAGAGAAAGGGTTTTTTAAAGCTGATGTTAAATTAAGAGAAGGTAAAAATACTATTGAAGTTAAAATTACTGATTCAGAGGGAAATACAAAGACAGATAGAGCTGAACTTACTTATATTGCATATAAAGAAATATTCCCAAAAGTTGCGATAACATATCCTTCGGATGGTGATGTTGTTGACTTGAGAAAAACTCCTATGGTCAAAATTTGCGGGACTGTTAGTGATCATAGGATAACAAGAGCTGAATTAATTGGCACAGAAATGCTGATAGCAATGCCGGTAGTAAATGGTGAATTTTCTCATAAAGTTGTTCCAGCATCTGAAAAAAGCAGTTTTGTTGTACAGGTAGTAAATAAAGATGGTAAAATCGGTATAAGTGAACCAGTTACAATAAAAACTATTGGATTAAGTTCATATGATGCTATTATTTCATTAAATTGGGATTTATCAAATGCTGATATTGATATGCTTTTAAAAAGCCCAAGCGGAAAATCCGTTTCACGAAAATCCAGATCATATAATATTCCCGGCGCTAAACTTGAAATATATAATAAAACAGAATATGGAGGACAGGAAGTTATAACTTTATCCCAGGCATCTGCCGGGTTATATACCATTCTCGTGAATAATTTTGCTTCTAATAAAGCTGTAATTACTTCAGTTGATATAACTTTTAAAGATCCTAAAGACAGTAAAAAAATTAATACAAAAGTTTTTGGTCCTAAATCCATAAGAGCTGGTGAAGAGTGGGAAATACTTTTTACATGCATACCTGAAGAAGTTGAGTAGAAAAATTTTATAAGAAAAAAGATTTTTCCCAGACATTTTTGTTTTCCATACAAATATAAATAATAGTATTTTTACTTCTTTTTCTAATCCAATCAATCATTTTTTTATAGATAGTTATCCTCAAATTTTCAGGATAGCGCAATTTTTCATCATAACCAATTAGCAGTTCTTCATCTAATATTTTATTTTCGGGAAATCTATTTTCAATAATCCGTTTCAGGGAAGATTTAAATCTGAATGTTCCTAGGCTAATCCATAAAACTGATTTCTCCGGTAGTTTATCAAAAATATAATTAATAACATTAGAATAATCCGATTCCCAATTATTATAGTAAATGATCGGATCAAAATGGAATGCTGTATTATAACCTGCGTTAACACAGGCTAAAGCTGATATTAATCTCTCTTCCAATGAAGCTGTATAAAATTCATTTTCATCAATCATTTTTTGTGGATTTAAAGACCATGAAACAACAATATTTTTTGCCCGTTCAGTATTTAGAATATTTTTTATTTTATTACTTTTAGTCTTAAATTCAAAAAATAATTCAGGATATTTTCTAAAAAAATTTATAATAAATTTTGAATATTCAGTTATTTCATCAAATATCAATGAATCTGTGAATTCCCCGCTTCCGATTCTTTTTAAATTGAAAAATTTATTTTTTTGAGGTCTTAAATCAATTTGAGAAAAAAAATCTTCGATATTCGCAGGAATTATTATCCCTTTAAAATTTTGATATCCCTGCAAAAAACAATAAACACATTCATAAATACACCCAAATCCCAGATTTAAAATATTATATCCGCATCCAATTGCAAGAGATGTGCATGGGCAGGCCTTATAAAAATCAAATTTTTCTTTTGTTATAAATAAAATTTCTCCGCGTTTATTATAATCCTCTATAATATAATTTTTATCTTTTAAAAAATTTTTCATAGAAGCAATTATTTCTATCTGCACATCAGGGAATAAATTTCTAACACGTGAAGCAATATAGCTATCTGAGACATTTTCTTCAATACAAATTTTGTGGGGATAAAATTCATTGCTTCCAGATACAATAATAGTTTTGTTTTTATTTTTTATTTCAAGTTTAGGTATATAGAATTGAGGATTTTTTTCAATATTGGAACTGTATGGATAACGTCTGTTTAAAAGTTTTTTTTTAATATACGAAAATTTTTTACCTTTTAAATTTTCTATTATTTCAATGAACGGAATTTTTTCACGTTTTGATATTTCATAAAGCAGTCTGGTAATTTCTTTTCTTTTATTTTCACTCCAATAACTAAAATTAATATTAGTATATATTTCAATTTTATCTGGATTAATCATTTTATCTGGAGGTACTATACCAAAAAACAGAGACCGTGATTTGGGTTATGAATGCTCCTTTATATGTTATTCGTTGCAATATAAACCAAATATGGAATAAAATCAATATATAAAATATCAAGGATGATATAGACGAAATAATAGCTGAATTATCTGATGAAAAAATAGCGTAATATGAAGAGGAACGTTATGGAATAATTTTTGTGGATGGCAGCAAGCAAGATGAGCGAGCGTCAAGAAGTGTTTTAAAAATATTAGAAAAAAGAATTATATATAAAATATAGAAATATGATATAATTATTTTGAAGGTTTGGCCCAATAAAGGAGATATTTTATGTCTTTTGATATAAATAAGGTAATAAAATATTGGATTGAAAGTGCCAATTATGATCTTGAAACAGGAAGGAGTCTTCTTGAAGCAAAAAAGTTCCCTTATGCTTTATTTTTTGGACATCTTGTTCTTGAAAAAATATTAAAAGCACTTGTTGTTAAAGCAACAGAACAACATGCTCCTTACTCTCATTCTTTAACTCTTCTTGCAAGCAAAACTAAAATCGAAATACCAGAATCAATAACTGATCAACTTGCAGAATATATGGAATTTCACATTGAAGCTAGATATCCTGATGATAAAGCCAATTTTTATAATAAATGTACGGAAGAATTTGCTCAAAAAAAGTATGATGAAATAGAAGGAATATACAAATGGTTGATGCAAAAATTATAAATATAGTTCAGAAATTTATAACAGTTTTAATTGCAAAAGGTATTAATGTTGAAAAAGTATTGCTTTACGGTTCATATGCATCAGGAAATATCAGAGCTGATAGCGATCTGGATATTGCTGTTATTTCTTCTGATTTTGGTAAAGATCGATTCGAAGAAGGTAAAATGCTTTTAAAAATAGCATGGCGCATTGATCCAAGAATTGAACCTATTCCTATTTCAACAAAATCTTACGAAAATGATACATGGATACCACTTATTTATGAAATAAAACAAAAAGGAATAGAGCTTAAAATTGCATAGTAAGTTTCTGAAAGAAGAGATTCGATTTGCTGCTGTAAAAACGGTATCTGATTTTATTGAGCATTTTAAAGGAGGCGGAAAGTAGTAAAACTTGCTAAGGAAGGATCAGTGTAAAATCCGCTACAAATCGGCACCCCATTCCGTAACCATTCCAGCACTCTATTCCGTTACAAATCGGCAGGTGATTCCGTTGTGATTTCGGCAGGTTTTTATCTGCAAAACGGAATCCCCTGTGGAATTTGACGTTGTTTCCTGGCAAGAATAACTATTGACAAAAACTAACATTAAGGAATATAATTTTAGTCATGCCAAGACAAGCAAGATTAGATATGCCAGGTGCATTGCACCATATAATGATTAGAGGAATGAATAAATCCGATATTTTTGTTGACGATAAGATCGGACAAAATTTTTGGAGCGAATGGGTAAGAATGTGCAAAATGCAAAATGTTCTGTATATGACTGGGTTATAATGAGTAATCATGGTTATGTTTTATTTAAAACATGATATATATTAATGAAAAATTTGGATTTTGAAGATAACTTTAATTCCTATTCATATATTTCAAGCAAATCTTTCATTTTATTTTTTTTAATATATCAATTCGCCAATAGACATCTTCAAGTGTTGTTGCAGGAGGAAGGTTACAGTAATAATCACAAACCGCTTTAGATGAATTTTTGTTTTTTTGTCCGATAGCAACACCAAGATGCGACAGAGCATTCTCTCTTTCCTTTTTATCTTCACTATTTAACTTCCCAACAAATTTTTCTATTGGATAGTCATCACTTTTCATACTATCAAAAAAAGATTCTAAGTTTATCTTGTTAAGTATCTCAATTTTTTTTTCTTCACTTATATCTTCAATATCACTCATTTCAATAGGATCAAAATCAGGGCAGGCTTCTTGTTCATTAGGAAACTGATATTTATCAATTAATTCCTGACAACAGGCGTAATTATAATTTTCAATTAGTTCATCGATATACGGTTCGAACGCTGGATTGTTCAAACATATTGCCGTTTCAGCAAATACTCTGCTTGTTGGAAAATGAGAGTTACAATTATGACATATTTTTTCTATTTCTTCTATTTTATTTTTTTCCATTATTTTTTCTTTTATTGTATTGTTTACACTATTAAGAATATCCATCCCATATATATCATAAGAAATATACCATAAGAAATATTACAATTGCAAATTTTATTTATTAATAGAGTATCTATAAAATTTACAGTTTTGATGTTGGCATGGGAAATATGCACTTGACAAAATAGTCATACTATTGTACACAGGAAGCAATAAAAGTATTTAAAATAATTCCCATAAGATTTTTGGAAATAGAAATATCTAAAGCTGTTGCTCTAGCAGCAAAATATAATATTTATGCCTACGACGCTTACTATATTGAAACCGCGATAAGATATAAAAGGTCAATACTTACTCTCGATGATGATATGAAACGAATCGGGAGATTGGAAAACATAAATTTTCTGGAGGTGTAAAATGAATCTATATACTTATTCTGAAGCTCGACAAAAACTGGCTTCTGTTCTTAATGAAGCTAAAAGAGATGGACAGGTAATAATTAAAAGGAAAGACGGAACTGTATTTATAATAACACCCGATATTCCCAAAAGGTCGCCGTTAGATGTAAAAGGTGTTAAAACAAATATTACTAAAAAGGAAATTTTGTCTGTGTTAAGGGAGATAAGAGAAGGCTGAAACTGATTCCTTTAAAAGCACGATTACTTTTTGCCTTGACTTTCATTTATTTCATAATCTATACGGTTATGCAGCATGCTGACAATATTTTTTTCAAATTCATCAGCAATTTTCTTTAAATCATTCAGGGTAATATCGCATTCTTCAAATTGTCCATCAACAAGACGGCTTTCTATAATATTTTTAATTAAACCTCTTATCCTGGATATATTTTTATCCTTTAAAACCCTTGAAGCTGCTTCAAGAGAGTCAGCCAGCATTACTATTGCCGCTTCTTTAGTCTGCGGCTTGGGACCATCATAACGATATTCATATTCATTTACCTCGCCTGTTTTATCTATATCTTCTTCATTTAATGCACGCTGATAAAAATATTGAATAAGACTTGTTCCATGATGCTGTATTATAATATCTATAATTACCTGCGGTAATTTATACTTTTCTGCAAGTTCAACACCATCTTTGATATGAGAAGTAATAATCAGCGTACTTAAAGTACTGGAAAGATTATCATGCTTGCTTCCCATAAAATTTTCTACAAAATATTCAGGTTTAGTCATTTTTCCAATATCATGGTAATAGGAGCTGACTCTGGCAAACAAAGCATTTGCTCCGATTGCTTGAGAAGCGCTTTCCGCTAGATTCCCGACAATTATGCTATGCTGATAACTTCCAGGCGCTTCAATCGAAAATTTTTTTAATAAAGGGTGATTTAAATCAGAGAGTTCCAAAAGTTTTACATCAGTAGTTATATTAAAAAGGCTTTCAAGAGGAGGCAGTAAAATACTTGCGAGAGAAGCTGCTGCCAGACCATTAGCTCCGCCCCAGAAAATATTAAGCATTTTATCCCAGGTTGGATGAACCATATCATAAAGATTCAGTGAAAAAATAGTAAAAGCATTTATAATGCTCACATAAATAAATGCATTTGTTATACTAATTCTATCTCTTATCCGTGTCATACTTATTATTCCTGTGCTGCCAAGTGTAAAGAAAATGATCGATGCAGATAGGCTATCGTCCATAATGATTCCAATTATAATTGCCATTATACTTGTAAAATAGAAAGCAATCCGCGGATTAATTAATATGGAGAAAAGCATACTCATAAAACCAATAGGTATAAAATAGATAGGGAAGTTTAGATGATAAATTATCTTTTGTATGATTATTGATAAATTGAAAACTATAGTAATTAAAATCAACAAGGAATTATTATAGAAAACTTTTGGATATTGGCGGGAAAGATAATAATAAGTTAGAAAAATAAAAATTATAACAATTAATACTCTGCTTATAATCGAAGATAGTCTGATTTTACTTTCATATTCTATTAGTGCCTTATATTTTCCGTATTGCATTTCATTTATTCTATCACCTTCTCTAATAACAATTTCACCTTTTTTAACAATTGAATAAATAGGTTCTATAGAAGCTGATATTTCTGATTTTTTAGCTTTTGTTTTATCTATATTGTAATTAAGATTGGGTTTAATAAAACATACGGAAATTTCAAAAATTAAGTTTGCAATTCTATGATCGTCGGGGAATAATTGATTTGCATCATTTCTGATAGCCTCACCTGCTTCTTTCTCGTCAAATACTTCAGAAATATTAACAATTACTGCTTTACTTCTATTAGAATAATGTATCTCAATTTTATTTTTTGAGCTCAAAGGAAAAGCATCTTTATTTACCATGATACCTTTAAACATTGCTTCTTTTGTAATTAATGAAATATTTTTCTTTATCGAATTAAAAGTTTCATATTCATCATTTTTGTATGCATATTCCAGTAGAACCATCAGAATTTCTCTACTTATCGGGAGATAATAATCATCTTTTATTTTTTCGAATTCTCTATATATATTTTTGTTGTTTTTTCTGCTTGCGAATTTGCTGGAATCTTTGTTTGATTGAAATGCGGGGTAATTAATTTGTATTTCTTTTAAAGCATTAAAAAATTTATTAATTTTATTTTGATTTTTTTCAATTATTTCCATATCAATATCAAATATGGGGATAACTTCTTCTATTTCTATTTTTTTGCGTTTTTCTGTTGATTCTTCATCAATTATAGGAAAATTTCTTGTGGCATGAATATCTATAGGAGCTATATCTCCTATACTAAGATTCCTCTCATGAGAAGTAAAACTTGGAAGCAGAAAATAAACCAGAAGCGCAAGATTTATAATACAAACAAGCCATCTAATACATTTAGAACAAGAAGGACTTTGTTCATATTTTTTCCATTTGATAAGTATTTTATCTTTAATTTTTTTTATCACAAGCCTTTACCATCGAGAACGCTCTTTTTCCAATTGTTTACGTTCATTCTCTAATTGTTCAAGCTTTTTTTCACTATCCTGTGCTTTATTTTCTTCTCTTTCCTTTTCTCTTTTTATCTCTTCTCTTTCTTTTTTAATCTTTTCTAATTTCTGTAAAGCTTCTGCTTCATTTTCTAAAGCTTTATATAATCTTTTTTCTAGATCCCGCAATTCTTTATTTTCATTTTCATATTTTTCAATATCAGCTAAAGATTGTTTTGTATCAATACCTTCTTTATATTTTTCTTTTGCAAGATCAATTTCTGCATCTGTTAGTTCAATCATAAGTTTAGCAACTTTTTTAACAAGTTTATCTTTAATCGCGCGGGCTAATTCATCCTGCAATTGCTTAACTTTGTTAGATAAATTGTCCAATCTGCGTTTTAAATCATCCAGTCTGATTCGTTCTTTACGTGCTTTTTCTTCTGCTTCCTGCGCTAATTTAATTGCTTCTTTTGCTTTAACTTCAGAATCAGCATATTTTTCATTATAATATAATTCTTCAGCATCTTTTAAAGCAGTTTGTGCATTTGCAAATTCTTTTGCTGCCAGTGTTTCAGCTTCAGCTTTTTTTGCTTTTTCCAAAATGTTTTTAGCATCTTCTAATGCTTTTGAAACTCTTGATTTAGTACGTGTTTTATCTAGAGCTGTTTTTGCCTGTTGATACGCATCCCCTGCTTTTTTTTCTGCTTTTACATATAAATCAATTGCTTCAAGACATGCTTTTTTATTTTTATTCCAATTAGATTTTAACTCACCCTGGTTAAACAAATTTTCTGCTTCGCTTAAAGTTTTTTTTGCCTGAGTGAGTTCTTCCTGAGCAAATTTTTGAGCTCCAGCATCTTCAGCAGATTTAATCATATCTTTTGCACCCTGAATAGCGCTCATTGCTCTTCCTCTGACATCATTTCTATTCTTTATTTGATCTTTTGATGGGCCGCATCCATTTATTGAAATTATTGAAAAACCTATTAACAATAGCATAAATAATTTAATTTTTGAAAAATTCATCATGTCTCCCTCCAAAATATTAGGTTTAATTAAATTTTTTGAATAGAAAATAGAATAACACAAATAAATAAAATGTCAATATTTTTTAAATCTCTTTTAAAAACTATTGACAAATATATAAAATTGATATATTTTTTATCAATATCCAAAGTTGATTAGATGTTCGCTTTCCAGATTTCTGGAAGGAGGAAAGTCCGAACTCTAAAGGGCAAAATGCTGGATAACGTCCAGTCCTGGCAACAGGAAGGAAAGTGCCACAGAAAATAAACCGCCAGAACCACTTCTTGTTTAAGAATATTACAGTAAAAATATTTCTTAATCAAAAAGTGGTTTTGGTAAGGGTGAAAAGGCGGGGTAAGAGCCCACCGCTTTAATGGTGACATTAAAGGCATGGTAAACCCCATTTGGAGCAAGATCAAATAGGAGGTCTATGAAGTGGTCCCGCTTTCAGACCTCGGGTTAGATCGCTTGAGGATTATGGCAACATAATTCCCAGATGAATGAACATCTTTTCCTGAAATTTAGGAAAACAGAATTCGGCTTATTATCAACTTTGGTAAATATCTAAAAAAAGGGGAAATTATGCATTATTTAATGATTATTGTTGGAACTATTTGTGTAATTGGGGGATTTGCTCTTACATCAGATTTATATAGAAATAATAAATTAAATGTATTTGGTTCATTAATAATGTTATTAGGTATGGTTATTACTTTTACTGGAATGCTAAATGCCTTTGTGCCGGGTTTTTTTAATAATTAACTCAAGTTGACTAACTTTTTAGGTGTAAAATTAAAATTTAAATATCAAAAATCAAAATTCAGGTGTCACTTCGTGACATTTTTTAGTTTTTATTAAATAATTTGTCCGCAGGACACCATAATTTTGATATCTAATATTTGATTTTTGATTTAAATGCATAAATCATTGCTAATTCTTAATCTTAAAACTAAAAAAGTCAGTCAACTTGAGTAATTAACCTATTTTGGAGTAATTATGAATGAACATAATTTACAAATAGATACACAGATATCTTTTTCACAGGATACAAGTATCATAGACGAAATGAGAATTGCTCCTTCCAGATCATTTTCTAAAGAAGCTTTTGAAAATATTATCCCCGCTAAAAAGAATAAAAAAATTAATTTTCTAATTATATTATTTGGAATAACTATATTTTTTCAACTCAATTATATTATAGGTGAATATAATAAAAGAAGTGAAGCAATTAAACGAAAAGAGACAGAAGAAAAAGAAAAGATTTATAGAGAAAAACAAAATGCTTTAAGAAAACAAGCTGAAAATTTTACCAGAGACGCAAAAAATACTTTAGAAAAAATTCAAGGGGTTATTAAGGAAATTCATGAAAATAGGAAAAATGAATCTTACATCCCGGATAAATATAAAGAAGCTCAAAAAATATATGAAAGTGCTATGGTTTATTTCAAACAATCAAAATATGAAAGGGCTTCGAAATTGGCAGTAAATAGTATAAATGCAGGAAATATAGCTATAAATTATGCTGAAACCGAATTATCTAATATACATAAACAGTTTGATATAAAAACACAGGAAGAAGAAAAATTACTAATTCAGATTGCTAAAAAAAGAGAGGAAATAAAAATATTAATAGAACGGGCAAAAGAATATCTTAAAAAAATTGCCGAAAAAGATCCTGAAAGATATGCTCCAATTACTTTTACTGAAGCCAAACGTGTATTACTGGATGCTGCACGTATTTATAATGAGACAATGAATAGCAAAGAAATAAAAAAAATGGATGAATCTTTAAATCTTGCAAATAAAGCGGATAAATTAGCAAAAATATGTGATGAGGAAATTGAAAAAGCCAGACAAAAATTTATTGAAGAAAGCCGTCGTAAAGCAGCATTACAGGATGCTCTTAAAGTTAGGGCTGAATGGGAAAAAACTCAGAAGAAAAAAACCAATGAATAAAAAAAACACACCTTCCTTCTTAATATGTTTATTATTCTACTTTATGTTTTTTAATACTGCGCAAGCTCTGGATAAAAAAAAAGCACCTGATTTTTTTCTCTGGGGAACTCATGGAAAAATGTTAAGCCTTTCTGAATTAAAAAATAATGTAGTGCTGATTAATTTTTGGAGCGCTTTGCTTATTGCGCAAAATATGATTAAAAAAAAAGAAGGTAAAACAACCAGACCTGAAGAACTTATCAAGTTAAATGACTTATATAATTATTATAATAATAAGGGGAAGCAGGTTAAGGTTGTATCTATTTGTGTTGATAATATATCCACCAGTAGGTTTAAAAAATTTATAAAGAGGATTAATGAAAAATTTGATTTCTATGTACTATTGTCTAATGGAGGAATGGTAGAAAGAGATTATGAAGGAATACCTGTTGTCCCAACAACTTTTATAATAGATAAAAAAGGATTTATTCGTTATAAATATTCTGGAGAGAATGATATGAATATTTATAAAAAAGCTATTGATGATTTATTGAATGAAAAAAGATAAAAATGAAAATACTTCTTCTTGTCCCTCCATGGAATTATAATAAACTGCGCAATAAAAAATATTTTAATAAGCCATATCTGGATACCGCAATGCAAGGAGTGCTTCCCCCAATTGGAATATTATCAATTGGAACATGTTTAAAAAAAGCTGGATATGATGTTGGCATTCTTGATGGATATTTTCATTCAAAAGAAAAAATACTTAATTATATTTCTGTTGAATCTCCTGATTTAGTTGGTATTAGCGTAATTACATGTTTATGGGATGAAACAATTGAATTATTAAGAGAAATTAAAAAAATCAATAGTAAAATCTTCACTATTATTGGTGGTCCGCATGCTAATCTTTATTTAAAAACCTGCTTGAATGAATGTGAAGCGCTGGATGCTGTTGCATTTGGAGAAGGGGAAGTTATTTTACCTATTCTTGCAGATTATATTGACAGACAAAAAAAAGATTCCAGAAATGACAATGAAAATAATATATTCCCAATAGAAAAGATAAATGGAGTAATAACAAGAAATAGCAATATTATTAAACATGCTTTAGTTGAAAATATTAATAATATTCCATATCCGGATATAACGCTATTGAATCCGTTTATTGCTTCTTATATTCCTAATGCAGGTATTTCTTGCGATAGACCATTTGCAGCAGTTTATACTACAAGAGGTTGTCTAATGGCATGTTCATTTTGCAATGAGGGGAATTTATATGGCAGTATCCGTAAACGAAATATAAATAATATATTAGATGAGATTGAAAATCTTGTAAAAAAAAATAATATAAAAACCATAAATTTTTATGATGATGTAAGTATTTTCAATTGTGATTCCGAAACTGCATTTACTTTATGCGAAGAATTTATTAAAAGAAAATATGATTTCAGATGGACAATTTATTTAACTAATTATAATATTGAATTGAATCTGCTGAAAATAATGAAAAAAGCAGGATGTTTTCGTATACATTGCGCAATTGAATCAGGTGTACAAAAAAATAGAGATTATATAAGAGGACATCATTATCCGCTTGAAAAAATTAGAGAAAAAATTACTGATATAAAAAAAGCTGAAATAGAAACCTATGGCAGATTTATGTTTGGTATTTTTGGAGAAACATATTCTGAAGGATTAAAAACTATTGAGTATGCTTGTTCATTGGATCTGGATTTTGCTTCATTTATAAAATGTCTTCTGTCCCCGGGCACAAGGATGTTTCAGGATTTAGAAAAAATAAAACATATTAATTCAGACAGAAAGACCTGGAGCTATTATGGAAATTTTTATGAACCATATCCAATGAGTAAAAAAGAAGCGCAGTCATTAATTAAACATGGTTATAATAAATTTTATTTTAATATAAATAGAGCTATTAATATATCTAAAAAAATAAATTCTTTTAAAGCAATAAGGCAGTATTTTTATTATCTATATAGAGTAATGGCAGATAGATAATTATCCTATCATAAACTGAAGAGCAGTAAAAAATGCTATCCCCCATAATCCTTCCAGAAGCATTTGTTTTTCGGCAGTTTCATCAAAAAGGATACTTATATTTGCAGGGAATTCATCATTTTCTTTCCACAAAATATAAATTAAAGGTATTTTAGGAAATGGGTATAAACATATAGAAGCATCGCCGAAATTATATTTTTGCCCTCCCAGTGAAATTCCTTTATTATTAAAAAGTTCTATATCCTTACCAAATTTATTGGCAATTTTGTTTAAAGGAAGTTCATGTCCGCCTCTGAAAAAAAATTGTCCGCCTTTAATTTCATGCAAGGCAATCCATTTCCCTGTTGGTGATATATCCTTAGCTTCAACCAGATAAAGTAAAGTTATAAATCTAAGATGAGGGTGCATTTCAGGGATTGTCTTTTTATCCAATGATAATTTATAAGTACAGTTTAGAATTTTTATTTCATAAGCTTCTTCATGGTAAATATAATTTACATCAGCTTTTTTACATACATCGTTTTTATCAATTAAACTTAGTTTTTCCCATAACTCATTTTCACCTGGGAATGGTATAAAATTAGGTGTTTTATCTGCCATTTTTTATCCTTTTAAGCCATGGTTAAAATATTAATTTTTTTTTAATACTAATTCAATTTTAAATATTTCTTTATCTTGTAAGAATAAAAATTTCATGATATAATTTAATTATGTATATAAATTTTAAAAAAGATTAGGATTTTAAAAATGTCATTAAATTTACCCGGAATTTTATTAATAATAATTCTATTTTGCAATTGTTTTATTGCAGTATATGTAATTTCAAGAGATATTTATAATAAACTTTATCAAAGTTTTTTTTTATTGTCAATTATCTTCATCTTTTGGAATTTTCAAGCTATAAGCATGAGAATATTCAATGACCATGATAAAGTACTTTTTCTGGTTAAATTTTTTGGTACAGGTATTGTTTTTATCCCCACAGCTTTTTTTTATTTTTACATATCGATTATAAATAAAGCAGCCCAGTCAAAATTTAAAATTATTTTAAAAATCAGTCTTGGGTTTTCTATCCTATTTGCTGTTTTAACATGGATTAATGATTTAATAGTAAAAGATGTTATACTCCTTCAAGATGGTTCTTTTTTTCCACTGCTTGGGAATAAAATATTAAATATTTTATTAGCTCTGCATTATTTAATTTTACCTGTCTATAGTATATATTTACTTTACCATGAATATTTGCATTGTATAAATGTAATAGAAAAGCGTAAATATTATACTGTTATTATGGGTGCATTTATTCTGGTTTTGGGAGGGTTGACAGATATTATTTTTGTTAATTTTTATAAAGGTATTTATCCAATCGGGCATTTTACTATTTTTATTTATGATCTGCTGCTTGCTATTGCAATATTGAAATATCATCTAATGGATATTGAAATTTTTATAAAAAGAACTTTTGTATATTCTATCGTTTTCAATTTAGTAACAGTATCATTTCTTGCTGTAGTATTAATAATAGATTTTTATTTAAAAAAATATACAGGTATATCTTCCTTTTTTATAACAGCTCTTACAGTTGCATTATTAACTCTGATATCGCAGCCTCTGCGTGATAAAATATTTTTTTTAGTAGATCATTATTTTTTTAAAGAGAAATATGAACAGCAGGAAACATTAAATGATTTCACAAGTACTTTGACCTCGGAACTAAATCGTGATCAGGTATTAGAACTTATAATGCAAACAATAAATAGAGTTTTGCATGTAAATAAAATGAGCATATTATTAAAAAATTCAAATAATTCTGATGAATTTCAAACAATAGCAACGTATGGCAAAAAAGATCATGACAATCAATATTCTTTCAATTCTTCAAGTTCTATACTGCAATTTCTTAGTAATAATAAAAACAAAAGTAATATAATAATCCGTCATTTAATAGAAAAGGATTCAAAGACTTCAAGCTTAAATAATCAAATTTTAAATGAACTAAAATATATTGATAGTTACGTTCTTCTGCCAATCACAATAAAAAATAAACTTATAGGTTTCATTAATCTTGGAGAAAAACTTTCAGGTGATATTTATCATCGATATGATATAAAACTTTTAAATACAATTTCGAATGAATCTGCAATAGCTATTGAGAACTCAATGTTATATACAGAGTTAAGAAAAAGTTTTATTAATACTGTGTATACGCTTTCAACAGCTATTGAAGCAAAAGATGCATATACGCGCGGACATTCTGATAGAGTTTCTAATTATGCAATTAATATTGCAAGTTATATGAAATTAAAAGATAACACTATAGAAAATATTAAAATAGGCGGTATGCTTCATGATATTGGTAAAATTGGTGTTCCTGATGAAATTCTTTTGAAAAAAGGACGTCTTACTCCTATGGAATTTGCAGAAATTATTAAACATCCAACTATTGGAGCCAGCATTCTTGCGCCTGCAAAATTTCCGGAAGAGATTATGCATATAATTAAACATCATCATGAACGTGTGGATGGGACAGGGTATCCTGATCATCTTGGGGGACTTGATATACCGCTTACTGCAAGAATAGTAACTGTTGCAGATGTATTTGAAGCAATAACTTCTGATAGAGCATATCGCAAAGCTTTAGATATTAATGAAGGAATACATATTTTACATGAAGGATGCGGACATCTTTTCGATACGACAATAGTGGAAATTTTTCTGGACATTCTTGAAGAGAAAAAAAGACGGGAAGAAGAGTAACATCTTTATGATATAGGAAAACAAATTCCCTGGCTAATCTGTTTTCTTAACCTTCTTGTTTTAATCCGAAATCCTTTGACAATACCATTATCTATAAAACAATTGGTACGAAGAAATTCAAATTCAGGCAGTTCCGGCAAGACAGAATCTATTTCGATATAGACAACTATATCCCCGGGTTTAAATTCACCCTTTCGAGTCACAACCTTCCATCCTAATATCGCGGCAACTTCAATATAAATTATAGAATGTTAAATTTCACTATAAATTTTTAAAATTTCGTATGTAGTATCACGTTCTGCTGGAATTTTTTTTGCTTCAGCTATAAGTTGAATCATTTCATCCTTTGTAATACGATAAGAAACACCCGCAGCTTTTACAACATTTTCTTCAAGCATAATACTGCCAAGATCATTTGCTCCGAACCACAGGGTTATCTGTCCTATGTCTTTTCCCTGTGTTACCCATGAGCCCTGAATATTTTTAATATTATCAAGGAATAATCGTGAAATAGCGAGAGTTTTAAGATAATTGTATCGCGAAATTTTATATCCACCCAATTGAGTAAATCCTGGCTCGTATGTCCATGGAATAAATGCTCTAAAACCATGCGTTTTATCTTGAAGATTTCTTATATATTCAAGATGAGTTATGCGGTCTTCAACACTCTCGACACTTCCCATCATCATGGTTGCTGTGGTTTTGAAACCGAGAAGGTGCGCCTGTTCATTCACATTTAACCATTCCAATCCTGAGATTTTATTAGGACTGATTTTTTTTCTTACATGATCTACTAAAATTTCAGCTCCTGCTCCTGGCAATGAATCAAGGCCTGCCTCTTTAAGTTTAGTTAAAATTTCAGTTATGGAATAATGCGAAATTTTTGACAGGTGTATAATTTCAGGAGGTGAAAAAGAATGTATGAAAATATTCTTAAATGATATTTTAATTTTTCTGATCATATCAATATAATAATCAAAACTTAATTCCGGATGCAGACCGCCTTGCAGCATAATCTGAACAGCTCCGGCATCATGAGCTTCTTTCACTTTTTCCAGTATTTGATTATGACTAAGAACATAAGCATCCAGTGATTTTAAATCACGATAAAAAGCACAAAATGAGCATCGATTAATACATACATTTGTATAGTTTATATTTCGATCAACAATAAAAGTTGCCAGATTGGAAGGAAAAAATCTATGTCGGAATGTATCCGCTACTTTTCCAATTTCCGGCAAAGGAGCGTTTTGAAATAAAATCAATGCTTCATCTTTTGTCAAACGTTTTCCATCAAGAGTATTTTTTAATATTTCTTTATATGTTTTCATTTTACTTAAATAATCCAGGAGGAGTAAGAATCTGCAAAAAGTTTTTTATATCTTTTGCCCCTCTATTGACCAGAGTTGCGACATTTTCTGGGAATAAAGGAGAAGTCAATAAGTAAGAAGTCTGTAATAAAAGGTCTTCCAGATCATTATTTTTATTAATTGTATTTTTAACAGGTGCAAATTCCAGTTCGGGTATATCTTTAACCAGTTTATATTTTTGAGCATATTTATAAAAAAGTTTTAACCCGCGTTTATAATCTTCTCCAAATTCAAAACTTAAACTCTTAAAATAATTATATAAAAATTCTCTATCAAACAGCTCCCATCTTTCACTTTTTGATGCTATTTCATATAATCTGGAAGAGCTATATTCTATTGAGGAAATAAGAGCTGAAAATATTTCCTGTAATAGCTCGGGCTTATTATCAGAAAATTTTTTATTTGCAGCCCAAACAGCATAAACCATTTTTTCCCCGGTTAATTCCTTCCATTCCTTCCCAAGATCATAAAGAAAAAATTCTTCTGGATAATATAATACTTTTAACGCATCATCACCTATGAGAAGCACTGCCTCCGCTTCCTGCATTGTTTCTTCAAATGTTGATTTTGTGTCAATATATTCCACTTCTAAATTATATTTTTCAATGAGTATAATATGAGTAAGAACTCTTGATGTCGCTGAACTTGTTGTTAGCGCCACTTTTTTCCCCTCTAGTTCCTGTATTGGTTTCTTGCTTATAAGCAAAATACTTTTAACTTCTCCATTAGAACTTACAGTAAGATCCGGCAGCAATAATAAATTATCTGCATGACGACAATATTCTATCGCCGAGATCGGACTCACATCAAGATATCCATTTAATATCATTTGATTTAGTTCAGTTGGAGTACCCTTAATAAGCTCCATATTAAATAAAAGCTTATTATTAATTAGTCCATAATAAAAAGGCACACAATTTAAATATTGAATATGACCTACATTTGGACGCATAGTTATCTCCTTTTTTATAAATCAAAAATCAAATATCAAAAATCAAAATTTGTGTGTCACTTCGTGACATTATTTGTTTAAATCAATAAATGTCCACATGACACCACAATTTTGCATTTTAAATTTTGAATTTTGAATTTATCTCCACAAAAATTCAGTCAACTTGAGTTAATTGTAAATCTTCAAAATATTATACAACGTATCTCTTTCTACCGGTGTATGTCCTGTTTCCTTAATTAAGGAAATAAGTTCATTTTTTGAAATATATTGTTCAGTTTCTGCACCTGCTGAATGTGTGATTTTTTCTTCAACAACAGTACCATCCAGATCGTCTACTCCAAAATTCAGGGAAAGTTGAGCTATGTCCATTCCAACCATAATCCAGAATGATTTAATATGACTAAAATTATCCAGCATTAAACGCGAGATTATATACATTTTTAAATTTTCAAATGCTCCAGGGCGTTTATGTGTTTTTTCAAATTCTGTATTTTTTGGATGAAAGGGCAGGGGGATAAATGCTTGAAATCCACCTGTTTCATCCTGTAAATTTCTTAAACTTATCAGATGATCTATTATATCTTCTTCTGTTTCAACATGCCCGTATAAAAGTGTAGCATTAGACCGTAATTTACATTCATGAGCAGTTCTCATAACCTCCAGCCAGCGTGTTCCGGAAGCTTTTTTAGGACAAACATGTTCTCTAATATTATTGCTGAAAATTTCTGCTCCGCCACCCGGGAGAGAGCCGAGACCCGCATCTTTCAGAATTGATAATACTTCTTTGATAGATCTTCCAGAAATCTGAGAAAAATAATCAATTTCAACTGCAGTAAATGCCTGAATATGAATATTGGGTAAATTTTCTTTTATTCGTTTGATTATTTCAACATAATAATCAAATGGAAGGTCTGGATGTAAACCGCTTACTATATGCACCTCAGTTATTCCAAGAGGAATACCTTCTCGAGCCCGTTTTAAAGCTTCTTCAATTGTCATTGTGTAAGCATCCGAATCATTTTTATCACGGCTGAAAGCACAGAATTTACAGCGGGATATGCATATATTTGTTAAATTAATATGTCTGTTAACATTAAAATAAACATAATTACCATTAATTTTTTGTTTAATATACCTTGATAATTCTCCGAGTGAATAAATATCGTTGATCTTAAAAAGCTCTAATCCATCTTCTTTTGTTAATCGCTCATTCGCATAAATTTTTTCCTTAATATTTTCTATCATCTGGATCATAATTTTTTCTCCATTTAAGTATAGGAATTTAAAATTTCTAATTTCGCTCGATAAATCGAGCAACTACATTGAAATTTTTGTAGTTGCCTGATTTATCAGGCTTAATTTTATATTAATTTTTAAAATACAAATCAATCCATGTAAAAATAAAAATCAGTATACTAACAAAACCATTTGCTGTAAAAAAAGCAACATTTACTCTTGATAAATCTTTTGAAGAAATAATATGATTCTCATACCATAAAATTGAAGCAACTGCAAAAATACCCAGAAAATAAAAAAATTTTAATTTAAATAGAAATCCAATTATAAAAAAAATTATTACTGTCAATTTATGTAAGAAAGATGTAATTTTCAAGGCTTTTTCTAATCCAAAACAGGCTGGGATTGAATATAATCCTTCATTGGAATCAAATTCATAATCCTGGCATGCATAGATAATATCAAAACCAGCAGTCCAGAAACATATTGCTAATCCAAGCATTAATATGCTTAACGGAGGTACTTTATTGGTAATAGCTATCCATGCTCCAATTGGTGAAAGCCCGAGAGAAATTCCTAGAATAAAATGACTGAGATATGTAAATTTTTTTGTATATGGATAAATTATCATAGGGAGTACAAGCAGAGGCCAGAGATAACGACAAAGCGGTGCTAATTGAAATGTAGATAAAATATAAATCGCTAATGTAAAATAGGTTAAAAATATTACTTCATTTTCTGTTAATAATTTTTGCGGTAATGCTCTATTTTTGGTTCGCGGATTTCGAGCATCTATTTCTCTGTCAATATAGCGGTTAAATGACATGGCAAAACTTCTTGCGCCAATCATGGTTAATGTTATCCAGAAAAACTTTTTATTAAATAAAATAGTTCCCTGTGCAAGCAAAATACCAAGATAGGCAAATGGCAATGCAAAAATAGAATGCTCAATTTTAATCATTTCTAAAAAAATGATTATTTTAGATCTTCCCTGATTTTTCTCCATAGTTTACCTCCAATAAACTTTAGAAAAAAGCTTCCTCTTAAAATTATATACTTAAACTTATATTACTTAATCCAAATTCTTTCCACCTTTCATTGATTGATTTTACGGTTTTTTCATCCATTTTTATTTCTTCGGGCCATGGACGCGGATGTCCTTCTTCTATTGTTTTACGAGTAGCATCGATGCCCATTTTAGAACCATATTTTGGTACCGGACTGGAATGATCTAAAACATCCAGAGGCCCTTTATTGAAAAAAATATCTCTTTCAGGATCAACATTATTAAAAACTTTCCATGTAACTTCAGAATAATTTTGCACGTCCACATTTTCATCAACAATAATAATAATTTTCGAAAACATCATCTGCCCTAATCCCCATAGAGAAGACGCTACTTTACGTGCCTGTCCGGGATATTCTTTTTTTATCGAAACAATGACGCAGTTGTGAAATACACCTTCAAACGGTAAACACCAGTCAACAATCTCCGGTAATTGAGTTTTTGCCAATGGTAAAAAAATTCTTTCAGTTGCTTTTCCCATAAAGCAATCTTCCATTGGCGGCTTCCCTACAATTGTTGTTGGATAAATTGGTTTTTCACGTCTGGTTATACATTGTATATGAAAAATCGGGAAAGGCGCAACTTCTGAATAATAACCAGTATGATCTCCAAATGGTCCTTCTTCTTTTAATTCCGTTAAAGATACATAACCTTCCAGAATAAATTCTGCATTTGCAGGAACATACAAATCGACTGTTTGCGCTTTAACTATTTCAACAGCATCACCGCGCAAAAATCCTGCAAAAATCAATTCATCAAGACCCGGGGGAAGAGGCGCTGTTGCAGAATAAATAGTTGCCGGATCCCCGCCCAGCACAACTGCAACTTCCATCTTTTTCCCTAGTTTCTGATGCATTCTGTAATTTTTAGCTCCATCATGATGTGCATGCCAGTGCATACCTGTAGTAGTTTTATCATATACCTGCATTCGGTACATCCCGATATTCTGAATGCCGGTATCAGGATTTTTTGTGATAACTAACGGGAGAGTGATAAATTTCCCGGCATCCATTGGCCAGCATTTTAAAATAGGGATTTTACTTAAATCAACATCCTTTTCTATTACTTCCTGACATGGACCTGATTTGACTTTTTTAGGTTGAAAAGCAGCTATTTCTTTTAATTTAATTAAAATCTCGATTTTTTCCCAGAAAGTTTTTGGAGGAGCAGAAGGTACAAGGGACATCATTCTATCAGCAATTTTATCAAGAGATTCTGTTTCCAATGACAGATTCATTTTGTCAAAACCGGCAAAAGCATTAATTAATACAGGATATTGAGAATTTTTAACATTTTCAAATAAAAGCGCAGGTCCATTATTCTTTACCATTCGGTCAGCAATTTCAGCAATTTCTAGTTCTGCGTCAACCTGAGCAGTAATACGCTGTAATAACTTTTTTTTTTCTAATGTTGAAATAAATTCTCTTAAATCCTTGTAAGACAATTAAAAATCCTCCATTTAAACTTTGTACCCTATTATATCCAGAATCCTTTTCAGATCATCATTTGAAAAATATTCTATTTCAACTGTTCCCTTTTTACCTTTTTTATTAATTCTAACTTTTGTTCCAAAAAATTTTTGCAGTTTATTTTCCAAATCAATTAATTCCAGATCTTTATTCTGATTTTTTTTATTATACTTCTCTGTTTCAGGCTTTGCAAGAAATTTTATTAATGACTCAACCTGTCTTACTGAAAGTTCTTTTTTAACAATTTCATCTGCTATAGCAATCTGTTTTTCAATATGCGGAATACCAAGTAATGCTCTGCCATGCCCATGGGAAATTTTATTTTCGTAGATCATTTGTTTTATAACATCCGGGAGTTTAAGCAATCGAAGAGTATTTGTAATAGTTGCGCGATCTTTTCCGACTTTTGTTGCAACATCTTCCTGTCTTAGATTGAATTGGACAATTAAACGCTCATAAGCTTCAGCTTCTTCTATTGGATTTAAATCCTGACGCTGAATATTTTCAATTAGAGCCAGCTCGAGCATTTTTTCATCAGAGACTTCTTTTATTATAGCAGGTATTTGGGCTATTCCCAATGCTTTAACTGCCCGATATCTTCTTTCTCCGGCAATTAAATCATATTTACCGTCTGAGTTTTTCTTGACTATTATAGGCTGTATCAGTCCCTGTTCTTTAATTGACAGCATTAATTCTTTTAATTTTTCTTCATCAAAACTTTGACGGGGCTGATATTTTTGAGGACAGATATCTTCTATTTTGATTTCATGAATAATTAAATGAGGATGAATACTATCCAATATGTCATTTTTTTTATCCTCACGCGGAGGAATTAAACTGTTTAATCCTTTACCTAAGGCTACTTTCATTTTTGCTGATCACTTCCTTTGCTAAATCTAAATAAGCCTGCGCTCCTTTTGACTTTATCGCATAAAAAATTATTGGTTTGCCAAAACTGGGAGCTTCGCTTAAAGACACATTTCTTGGCACAATCGACCTGAAGACTTTATCATGAAAATAATTCTGTATTTCTTCTGAAACCTGCATGGATAAATTTATTCTGGTATCATGCATTGTTAGCAATGCGCCTTCAATTTCTAATCCCGGATTAAGTCTTTCTTTTACAAGATTAATTGTATTGAGCAGCTGACCCAATCCTTCCAGAGCATAATATTCACATTGAACAGGTATAATTACCGAATCAGCAGCTACCAGAGTATTAATTGTCAGAAGTCCAAGTGAAGGAGGGCAATCAATAATAATAAAATTATATTTATCCTTTTCTTTTTCCAATGCTTCACGAAGACGGGATTCTCTGGCAAGCATATTGACCATTTCTATTTCAGCGCCGGTTAAATGAATGTTCGAAGGAACTATTTCCAATAAATTCAGTTCTGTGTATTTCTTGGTTTCTAAAATACTTTTCCCATTAATTAAAACATCATAAATTGTATACTTAAGATTATTTTTATTTATCCCAACACCGCTGGTGGCATTTCCCTGAGGATCAATGTCCAGAAGCAGTGTTTTTTTTTCCGCAGCAGCTAAACATGCAGCTAAATTTACTGCTGTAGTGGTTTTTCCCACACCGCCTTTTTGATTGGTAATTGCGATTATTTTTCCCATACTATTTAATAAAATCCCCTGCTTCTGTTATCTGGATGTGCTAATTCATTGGAACGTCCAGATAATATCATTACCCTAAATAAATATCAAGAAGAAAACTTTTAGCTATACCCATTTAAGATAGCATTATCTATTTTTGTAAGCATATCTAACGCCGCAGCAGGACTGTCAATTTTTTATATACTCTATAATTTCTGTTAAATCTTTTTGAGCAATTGGTAAGTAATGAATTTTATATTTATAATTCATTCAGTTTTGACCACATTAAAAGTCTTGACAAAATGTTATATAATAATGTATCTTAAAATAAGTTTTTTTTAAGCTTTTCTTTAATGTTTACTACCACAAATATTTTAAACAATAAAATAGTTATGTTTTAATCTCCAATTAAAGTATTTAAATGTAAATTTAAAAAATTAATGAGGTGATATTTTGACTGAAAAATATCTTGTTTTATTAGATGTCGATAAAATTTATAATTATGTGTTTGCAACTAATAAATTAAAAGAGATAAGAGGAGCAAGCGCTATTCTTGCTAATTTAAATTTAGCTGAGACAGAAGTTCTATGTAAAAGTAAAAAATATAAATATGAAAAAATTTTTATAGGTGGCGGTTCTGGTAAAATTATTTTTCATGATATTGATAATGCTAAAAAATTTTGTAAGGAACTAGAGGAAATATATAGAAAACGAACAAATGGAGACGCATCAATAACAACAGCAATTGTAGATTATGATGAGATTAATTTTAAGAAAAGTATTTATCATGGAGAAAAAGAGCTTAGGAAAAATAAAGATTCTAAATATAATAATTGTCAGTTAATGAGTGATCATTATTTTAAAACTTGTGAGAGCAGTGGTATATTACCAGCAGAGATTCTTGATGAAGATGGAATTAATAGAAAATTTATATCTTCTGCGATTCATAAAAAGCGTGAAGAGGCAAAGAAAGTAAGTAACCTTTTTTTTGATGATTTCAATAAATATATTAAAAATAGTGCATTGGAAGATAAAATAAAAAATAAATGGGAGGTATTATTTTCAAAATCTCCTGATGACAAATCATTACCTGAAGATATAAATTCTATTGGTGAGTTTTCTGATAGATATATAGGTTTGATATATGCGGACGGAAATCGTATTGGGCAAAAATTACAGGAACTGTCCAGTGAAAAAGATTATGCTGAATTTAGTAATTGTATTTTAGAGAGTATAAATCAATCAATATTTGAATCTTTAGCAGAAAATCTTGAACCTGCTGAAAATTTTAAAACAGAAAAATATTTCCCTTTTGAAATATTATTAATTGGCGGAGATGATGTGTTAGTGGTTGTTCCCGCAGATAAAGCAATTAAAATCGCAATAGATTTTTGTGAAAATTTTAAACGTAAAACAAAAGCTAAACTTCCTGATAAAAATATATCAATATCTGCTGGTGTAGTTATAACTCATGCAAATTACCCGATGCATAAAATGATTGATTATGCAGAACAACTTTTAAAAATAGCTAAAAGAAAAGGTAATGAAAATCCAGATGAGGAAGAAAATCATATTGATTTTATGATAAATAAAGGTGCTTTACTTAATGAAGTTAATGATATTAGAGATGAAGAATATTCTTATTCTGCTGATGACATAAGTAAAATAAATCTTTTACAAAGACCCTATAAAACAAAAGACCTTAATAATTTAATCCAAAAAATATCTAATCTTAAAAATAGTAAATTTCCTCATAGTAGATTAAAGCAAATGTATAAATCTCTATTCAGGGGTAAAAATCAAGCTATGTTAGATTATTGTTTATTATTAAGTCGTCTTGATGAAAAGACAAGCCGTAAGATAATTAAAGAGGAATTTTTTGATGAATGTGGATTATTTCCATGGGTGAAAACATCAAGAGGTTTAGAGACTCCTTTTGTTGACCTGATTGAACTTTATGATTTTGTGGAGTAGAAAAATGAGTGAATATAAAATAAAATTTGAGTTAAAAACTAATCTTCATATCGGCAGTGGTTTTAGTTTTGCCGGACTAATTGATAAAACTACAATTAAAAATGGGGATGGGATAGTAATTATTCCAGGTTCAACTATAAAAGGAAAGATCAGAAGCGCATGTAAAAAAATTGCGCAAACGCTTGATTCAGAGTTTGGCATAATATGTCAGGGTAAAGATTCTCAAGAGGTATGCAAGAAAAATTTAAGTGAGTCCTGTATTATTTGCCGACTTTTTGGTTCAGTATATAATGAAGGAAAATTAATTTTCAATGATGCATATCTTTCTCCAGATATTGAAAAAGAAATTAAAATATTAAATAGCATAGATATATTTACTCATGCTCAATCTGAAATCCGTTCCAGCAACAAAATTTCTCGTTTTATGAAAACATCTTGCTTTAATCATCTTTATATAATAGAAAATTGTCTTGATGATTTAGTGTTCAAAGGAAAAATATCTACTAATCAGGAGTTATTAGAAAATGAGAAAGAGCTATTAAAGTGGGGGATTAAATCTATTACTCATATTGGCGGACA
>CAYWFU010000002.1:60947-109084 GCA_964457585.1 uncultured bacterium
GGTTTAGGAAAAGTAAATATTACACTGGAGGGGATTTAATGAAATATCAACTTATTATGAATTTAAAATCTCCAATGTGTATAGCAAAAAATGGGAATACTGGAAATGTTATAGAGACAGTTGATTATATTCCCGGCAGCAGCATTAGAGGCGCTCTGGCAGCACATTATCTTGAAAAAAACGGGGTATGGAATTTAAGCAGAAGAATGTATCTTTTACCTGAAAATAAAAAAACAGAATTTAAACAACTTTTTGATTCAGATGAAGTTTGTTTTAACAATGCATACCCAAAAGGAGCGAAAGTTATTCCTTTAACTGCCAGTTCTTGTAAATATAAAAAAGGTTTTTATCATAAAAAAACTATAAAAGAAAAAGAACAACACGGTGTTTGGGATTCATTATTTGAATTTGTAAAATATGAATTAATGGGAGAATTTAATAAAGGTAGATTTGATGAATGTGAAGATTGTAAAGCTCCAATAGATAGATTCAGCGGTTATTATTTAAACAATTCAGGTGTTGAATTTGAATGGGTAAAAATACCTAAAAGAATTATAGCGCGCACAGCAATTAATGATACATTCGAAACAGCATCATCCAGCCAGCTTTATACAATAGAAGTACTAAATGAAGGTAATGAGTTTATTGCAGAAATTAATGAAAGAACATTTAATTTATTAAAACCTATTTTTGATGATATTAAAGTAAGGATTGGATTGGGAAAAAGCAGAGGATTTGGTGAGATTGAAATAAAGCTATGGAAAAAAGAAAAAAAAGAATCTTTAATAAATTTACGATTTGATGGATTTAATGATGAACTTAAAAAAATTACCAATAATAAATATTTTTTTTCTCTTACTCTTCATTCAGATGTGATTTTATTAGATAATTTTCTTAGGTTCAAATCAACAATAGAAATAAATGATTTAATTGATTCAATAACAATTTCAGAAGATGATAAAAATATATTATATAAATTTAAGCTTTTACGATGTTTCCTGTCTACTCATATTGTATCAGGTTGGAATAATGCATTGAAACTACCTCAAGAAAATGCAATGGCTATTTCAAAAGGTTCTGTTTTTCTTTATATGTCAGATCATTTGCCTGCAGAAAAAGAAAAGGCAAGCCTTATTAATATGTTAGACAAGATTGAACAGTATGGGTTAGGGGAATATAAAAATAAAGGTTTTGGAAAAATAAAGGTTTGTGATGAATTTCACTGGGGGGTCTCTTTAAAATGAGTTTAGCCGATAAAACAATAAATTTTCAGATAAATCAAAAAGGGGATTATCTTTCTTCCAGAGCACTGAAATTTTTAGAAGACTATACCTTCAATGATTTTTCAAAAAGTCAGATAAATGGATTAAGTAAAGTAGTAGGGAAATCAAAAAATTTTGATGAAATGAAAAATGAAGTAACAAGCTGGATAAATAAGCAAGCAGGAAAGAAAAATGATAAAAATTGGGAAAAAGTAAGAGAAAGTCTTCATGAAATGTTGTTTGAATGGGGAAACAATGTTGAGGAAATTAAAACTATATCCAAAAAAAATATTAATAATATAATAATTGAAAATGAAATAAATTCTATCCTAAATGAGGAAAATATTAGAAATAATTTAGAAGCAATAAAATATCAACTGGCAAAAAGGGTGTATTATATTCTTATAACACTTCATAGATGTTATAACATAAAAGATAATGATGAAAAAATAGAAAAGCTCATTACAAATATTTCTGAGGAGATATCAAATGAAAACATTCGATAAACTTGAAAATCGTTATATCTTTAAAGGTACATTAATTTTATCTGAAGCAATGCATATTGGTAGTGGAGAAGGTAATGAAAGGACTGATTCAACATTTGTAAAGAACAATAATAAATTTTATATACCCGGCTCATCACTCAGAGGGGCATTAAGAAGTGCTGTAGAAAGAATTGTTTCAACTTTGGGCGGTAACACATGCATGCTAAGTGAAAACAGCGGAGAATGTATTTCTGTTAACCATACTAATATACAAGCATTTCAGAAATTAGTGGAAGCCAAAAAAAAGGAACAAGAACTTATACAGTGGTTGGAAGAAAAGAAGTATTTATGTGATACATGTAAACTTTTTGGTTCAACACATTTTGCATCAAAAATAAAGATTAGTGATTTACATTTAAAAGAGATTAATCCTCAAGAAGGGATAATAAGGTATGGAATAGGCATTGATAGAGATACAGGAACAGCGTCTGATGGAGCATTGTTTGATATGGAAGTCATTGAAAAAAACACCAAATTTGATTTTGAACTTATTGCTGAAAATCTCGAAGGAAATGATTTTGGGATTTTATCTATTGGAATACAGGAAATGTTAAGAGGTGATTTTTATATAGGAGCAAAGTCATCAATTGGACTTGGTAAATGTAAATTGGAGATTACGCAGATACAATATTTTGATATTGCTGATCCAATTTATAATCTGAAAAAATATCTTACAGAAGATAAAATGGGAACTAAAGCAGTGGGATGGATAAACACTCAAATAAAAACACTTTCATATTTTAAATAATAGAAGGTAATATATGCTCAAAAAACTTATTAATGAATGTATTTTTGATCTGGAGATTATATTAAAAAGCCCGTTATTAATAAAGGACGGGCGTTATGATGAAAAAACTAAAAAAGAATGGTTTGTTAATGATGCAATTGGTAAACCTGATGCTATATTAATAAGTCGAAATACACCTAAAGAAATTAAAAAAGCTATCCAGGTGGATGATGTATCAAAGCTTGATTTTTATATCCCCGGATCTTCACTTCGTGGAATTATGCGATCTCATGCAGAAAAAATTGTAAGAACTATTTGTCCCGAAAACACTTGCTGTAATCCACTGGAAAAAGATACAAAATGTAAAAATAAAAACTATAAGGATTCTTGTATAATCTGTAAATTATTTGGTTCTACAGGTACAGCAGGTAGGATTCATATTCATGATAGTGATAAAATAGTTGTTACAACAGATAATGTGATAGAAAGAACTGGAAATGCTATTGACCGTTTTACTGGTGGTGTTAGTGAATCAGATGGACATGGAGCTTTATTTAAAAACACTATGCTTGAAGGGTCTATTTTTAAAACTCAAATTACTATTCACAATTTTGAAATATGGCAATTGGGTTTATTAGCTTATATTTTAAGAGATTTTAATGTATTTTCTGAAAAAGATGAAAGTGGTTTAATTACTATTGGTTCGGGTAAAAATAGAGGACTGGGTAGAGTAAAGGGGAAAATTAATGAAGTATATGTTATTTATTATGACAAAGATATTACTAAAACAAAATATGAACTTATGGGTATAGCTGAAATTTGTCCAACATTGGATTATGGATTTATTAAATCTGATCAATTACCACAAGAGAAATTATTGGACGACGCTATAATAGATGATAATACCCCTTATATAAAGAGATGTAAGGTGAAAGAGCCATTATTTGGTTTTTTTAAAGAATGCGCACAAATTTGGGATAATGCAGTGAAAGCAAATTTTAAAACTATAAATTAGGGAGCTAATAAATAAATGCCATCTTATATAGGTTACAATAAAGAAATAATAAATTTAAATTATCTAAAACAATTTATTGATAGTACAAAGTTTAAATATATTATCGCAGAAAAAATTGATGAAATTATTTTTAAAAAATTTAATAATGATCTGAACATTACTGATTGGGATAAAGGAAAAATTTTTTGTAATGCAACAGAATTAAAATGGATAAAAAGAGGAAATAAATTCCATGTGGTTGTTATAACTGATAATGTTTTACCTGAAGGGTTTATCCCGTATCCAGAACTAAAACCAATAAATAAAATCAGAGAAGTATATTTATGGGGGGAAAAAGACAAAACAATTAATGGCTGGTTTGAACCAAGAATACCACAAATCTTGAAATACCCTGTAGATAATTTTGAAACTGCTTCATCAAGAATAAAAATAAAAATTAAAGAATATGAATTAACAGAAGAATATGATGTTTTTAAAGAGAGTGCAACTGAAAAAAAACAAATAATTTCTATAATTCACAGGTTTGTTGACCTGATTGGAGAATAATATGGCAAATCCTTATAACTTTGTTCCAATAGTAAAAGTTACGAGAAGCAACTTTTCTTCAACTCATAAACAATTTATAAATAAATCAGGAATAATTCAATGTACATTAATTGTTAAAAGCCCATTATCAATTAAATCTATTTTTACATGTAAAGGGAAAAAAGATGTTTATATTCCCGGAAGTTCCATAAAAGGTATGGGTCGAACTGTGATGGAAGCACTTTATGATGGGTGCGGATATAAAATTGAAAAAGACTATGAATATGAAAAGGAAAAGAAAAGGGTAATTAATTGTAAATTTCCTGATGAAAAATATGATGATAGTGATTATATTTCCTGCAGCATAAAAATAGATACTGAATATAATAATATGACCGATGAAGAAAAGAATAATTGCTCAATAAGAGATTTTCGAATTTGTTCTATATGTTCATTGTTTGGCATAACAACCAAACCTTTTTCTGTTTCCGGAAGAATTTCTTTTGAAGATAGTGAGACAAAAATTGTTAATTTGGAAAAACAAGATATTCCACGTCTTGAAAAACCAAGAGTTTTCAGGCGTTCTTTTTACTTTCAAAATCCTTCTACTCTAAAAGATGTTTATTCTGATCCACAAGACAATACATTAATCTATGAAGGCGGTGTATATAACGGCAGAAAATTCTATCTTCATTCACAAAATGCTAAAATAACACCTGGGAATAATGATGAAGTTTACACTGCTCCAATAGATACGGAATTCAAATTTAAAATTAATTTTAACAATTTATCAGAACTTGAACTAAATCAACTTCTATTTGCATTAACATTAGATGATGATATGTATCACAAACTTGGATACGGTAAACCAATTGGAATGGGCAGTATAAAAATTAAAAAAGATTACGTTAAAATTTATGATAATACCAATATTTACAGTAGTTTTGAAATTGCTATACCAATAAGTAATTATGATTATTCTGAAACTCTGGAAAAATTTAAAAACTCATCAAAAATACTAGAGAGCCGTCCATTCAAAAGACTTCAATCGCTTTGGAATATTGCAGGTAAAAATTTAAAATATCCCGATATTAAATTTTTTAGGAAAAAAGAATATTTAAATTATTCCATTGAACAATATAATATTGAATTTGATAAAAAAGAAGAAAAGATTACCCCTGCTGAAGAAGAAATAATACAAGAACCAGGATATAAAATCGGGGATACTGTAGCAGGTATAGTTAAGGAGATTGAAGGAGTCAATGGTATTGCAATACTAGATAATGATTCAGAAATCCATTTTACAAGAAATAATGAATATGTCCCTGTTGAAGTTGGGAAGAAAGAATCTTTTATAGTAATAGCCCTTACTCAAGATAACCAAATTAGAAATTTAAAATTAAAAAGATAGGGAGAAATATATGCCAAAGCTTATTATTACAATGTGTGGAACTTCAGCATTGTTTTTTGAATATTCAAACTGGGAAAATGGATTTAATGGAAAACGATGGGTTAAAAAAGAGAATTTAATTGCAAGGCTGGAACAAGAAGCAAATAATGGAAATTCAAATGAATACAATCATCAGAAAGAACAGTCAATTAAAATTTTAACTAACAACTTTGGACGGTACAAAATAAATAACTGTCAGGGATTAAATACACTATCAGCAGAGCTTGCAAGTTTATTGGCAATGCAGAAAGACAGCAAAATTGGTGAAATAAAAAAAGAAAGTAATAAGAATAAAGATGAAATTATACTTTTACATTCTGACACAGCAGAAGGAAAGCTTTGTGCTGAGATTAATAAGGAATTATTTGGAATTTGTTTCTCAGAAATTAACTCAAAAATTTTTCCAATTAAAGGATTGAATACTAAAAAGGCTGATGATTTTGTTTCAATAGGTTTAAATGAATTATTATCAAAAATATGGGAAATAAAAGATAATAATAATTGTGCTGATTGTTATTTAAATATAACTGGTGGATACAAAGGATCTATTCCTGTTTTGAGTATACTTGCCAAAGAAATGAAAATTCCTATTGTTTATCTTTTTGAAAATTGCAATGAAATAATTAGGATGTATATTGATAATGAAAATAAAATAACTTGCTCTTATACAAATACGCAATCTGGCGAAACAAAAACAGAAATTCTTGATTGGGGACATAGTTATTGTGATGGATAGTATGAATACATTAATTGAATATAAAGAATATATAAAAAAAGTAAAAAAAAATTCAAGCGTTAATGATTATCTTCTAATGATTGAAGAGCTTTATAATGATAATTTAATTAAAGAGAAATATAAATTTTCATTTTTTGAATTTCCCAAGCTAAGTATTCTTGCGATTAAGGAATCGAATAATTATTTTTCAGAAATATATAATTTACTTTCTGCTTATAATAGAATTTTTAATGAAAAACAGCTTAAAGAAAAATATCTAAGAGTGTATTATCAAATTTATTATTGCTTTTTCTGTATGGTTGAAAAACTAAAAAAAGAAGAAATAATAAAAATAGAAGAAAAAGATTTACACCGATTTCAAAAAAAATGGCTAATAATATGTTTCAATTCTTCCGCAGACCGTACCCTAAAATACTGGCTTGAGGAAAGTCAGGAAATTAATCCGAAAGGAACAATAGATATAGAAAAAAATATTGAAGAAATACTTTTTGATAAAGAAAAACTTATAAAAGAATTCACCAGAGAGAATAACTTAGAATTTTATACTTCCCGCGCGATTGATTGGTATTTAGAGAGATATAATAGAGAAATTGCGGTCAAAATATTTAATGAATTTTATACAGATGGGAACAAAAACTGTTTTGACACAATAAAATTATGGTATCCTCGTTTACTTGTAGCTATTCTCATTGGTATTTTCTCTTTGAGCACGATTGATAATATTTGGAATTTTCCTCATAAATCATTCGGTATTTTAATTTTATCATGTTTGTTTTTTTTCTCTTTTTCTTTTTTCTATTTAACTTATGAATGCTATAACATAATCCATAATGAAGAAAAGGCTTGTAAGAGAGCTTTTAAAGTGGGGTGGAGAGGTTTTATAGTGAGTATTAGCGCTTCTACAATAATTTGTGGAATTAAAACTATTATTAATCCAGAATATGGTATTAATATTTGGAAAAATATTCTTTTTTTTGCATCTGCTGCTCTTCCAATAGGTATCATTATTCAAGTATTCTGGGATGAAAAGAATATTACAGAACCATTGGAATAGGTTACATGCATAAATGATAATAAATATGTTATCGGAATTATTCTCCATGTCTTCTGGGAAGAAAAAACAATTACGGAGCCATTATAAAGTTGAATTACTAATATTTTTTAATTATGTTATAATTTAATATATCAAAAATAAGGAGAATAATTATTTTTAATATAGAAGATATTATTAAATCAATTCGTATCAATCAAATTAGAATTAGTGAACATGCTGAGGAAGAAGCTAATGCTGATCATCTTTTATTTGATGAAATTTTTTATTCAGTTTTGCATGGTGAAATTATAGAAAATTATCAAGATGCTAAACCTTATCCTTGTTGTTTAATACTTGGTAAAACATTTATAGGAGATCCAGTTCATAGTGTATGGGCATATAATAATGAAAATAACTGGGCAGTTATAATAACGGTTTATCGTCCAAATCCTGAACTGTGGATTAATTGGAAGGAAAGGAGACATTAACATGTTACCATTTAAAAAGTGTCCAATTTGTGGTGGTGATATAATTGAAAAAGAAGTTGAAAAATTGTTACGAGGGGAAAAAGATACTGCTATAGTTAGAGTGATGGCTGACGTATGTCTTCATTGTGGTGAACGTCTTTTTTCGGAAGAAACCGTAAGTAGATTTGAACAAATCAGAACAAAGCTTATACGACAGGAAACAGTAGAATTTAAATTATTGGGAAAGACATTTCAGGTAGTATAAATCAAATAAAACAAAATAATATGATTTAGTTATTTATGAAAAAGAATGAAGTTGAATTTCTTTTAAAAAGTTGTAAAATAGAATTTAATAACTTTCAAAGTGAACCAGAACTAAAATTTTAATAGAAACGGATATAAGGTGAATAAAGAAAAGCTAAAAATTGCAGTTGAAAATGGTTATATTGAATGGGAGAAACACGCACTTGAAAGGATGATGGAAAGAGAAATTCTAATAGGAACTGTAAAAAAAGTTTTATTAACAGGAGAAGTTATTGAAGATTATCCTGATGATAAACCCTTTCCAAGTGCTTTATTTTTAGGATGGATAAAAGGGGAACCGTTTCATGTAGTTTCAGCATTAGATTCCATGACTGGATACTGTTATATTATTACAGCGTATAAGCCTGATTTAGAACATTTTGGATCAGATTATAAAACTAGGAGATCAGATGATTAAAACATTGCCTGGTAAATGCCCACTTTGCGGTGGTACTAAAAAAGCAGGGAAAACTATTTTTACAGTTGATTTGGGATTTGGTGTTGTTGTGGTGAGAGATGTTCCTGCAACGGTATGTTCCCAGTGTGGAGCGGATTGGATTAAGGATTCAATTTCTTCTAAATTAGAAGAAATTGTGAATGATGCCCGTCAGAAACATCATCTAGTGGAAATTGCAACAATGGCTATTTAAAAATACAATAAAATGAACTCTCTAAAATTTCTCTTTTTCCACCAATACTGCATCAATCTCAAAGCGAAGGAATTGATTTCACTTCCTGAATACAAAGGGTCTGCCTTGCGCGGGGTCTTTGGGCTAACTATTACCCACATCTCTGAAAAATGGATCTTTATCAACGGATTTACCTTTTGAATTTTAATTAAAAGATTATCAGAAAGAGCATATTTACTTGCTCATTTTCACTGCGGAGCAGAGCTTGCTGATTTTGAAGGATATGTTAATGGTTCGGGAAAAAAGGTGATTTAAAGAAATATATTCCGCTTTTAAAATTAGGTGAATATATTCATGTTGGGAAAGTAACAACTTTTGGGCTTGGAAAATATAGGATTTGTAAGTTTTGACATTAAAAGATAACCAATGATATAATTTAAGAATATATCATATAATGATTAAGGGGGTGTGAGATGAATATAGAATTGCAAACAGCCAATACATTAGAAGTATTATCTAAAGAATTCAGTTTATCAAAAGATGAAATATGCAGAGAAGGTGTAAAATATTTTTTAGAAAAAAAATTGAGAGAGATTAAAACAGAAATTTTTAAGATAGCTGGAAGATATAAAATATCATCTATAGAGGAATTTGATGAATTATACAAGAAAGGTAAAATTGAAGAAAAAGATTCATGGATTGATTTTCAAAAGTTAGATCATCTGGAATTTAAAAAAGATGAAATTGAAAAATTTTTAAAGGGATTGGAATGATTATTGATACAAAAAAACTTAAAGATATTGCTGAAATTGAGTTTGATAAAATTGTTGAAGATGTAATACTTTCTGATATTAACGAACTTCGTATTGTTCTTATAGATGGAAGTTTTATTGATATATGGTTTTCATTAAAATTGGAAGGAAGGTATAGTTACCATTGGGAAAGAAAATTCATTGATAATTCTATTTATCGCCATGATAATGCCCCACACCAAAGATGGGAAAATATATCGACTTTCCCGAAACATTTTCATAATGGTTCAGAAGAAATTGTCATCCCGAGCCATATAGCCGATAATCCTGAATCAGCTTTAAGGGAATTTTTAAATTTTGTAAAAAAATCGATATAAATATAAGTATTGCTGATAGTATTAAGTTAAGGATTAAATGAAATTGAATGGTTATAATTATATGGATATTCTTAATTCTCTCTTTTTCCATAAGTACCGCATCAATCTCAAAGTAAAGGAATTGATTTCACTTCCTGAATACAAAGGGTCTGCCTTGTGCGGGGTGTTTGGGTGGGCGCTCAGGCGGATTGTGTGTGTAACGAGGGATAAAGAGTGCAGTAACTGTATGTTAAAATTGAAATGTGTATATTCCGCTATAATGGAATCACCTGTTCCTCTCGATCATCCGGAAAGCAGAAAATACAAAAATGCTCCGCATCCTTATATTATTGTCCCACCGCTGACAGTGAAACGATATTTCGATCATGGGGATATGCTCTCTTTTAATCTTGTGCTTATCGGCAGGGCAAATGATTTTCTGCCTTATTTTGTTTATACGTTTACTGAAATGGGCAAACTTGGGCTCGGAAGGCGTAAAGGAAAATTTATTGTGGAATCGGTTGAAGAGATAAAATCCGATGGAAAAATGTCTGAGATATACAATAATAAAGATAAAATCCTTAAAAATCCTAAAAATAGAATTGATTATGATTTTTTTATTGATGAGAAAACACAAACTGATGAGATAACCATAAACTTTGAAACACCTGCAAGAATAAAAATAAATGATAACCTATCAAAAGATTTACCTTTTGAAATTCTAATTAAAAGATTATCAGAACGAGCTGCTTTGCTTGCTCATTTTCACTGTGGAGCAGAGCTTTGCAGTTTTGAAGAATTTGCCGATGATGCTGTAAAAATTGAAATTATTGGTAACAGACTCGAATGGCTGGACTGGGTAAGATATTCCTCCAGACAGGATACAAAGATGAATTTCGGCGGATGTATAGGGAAAATTACATATAAAGGTGATTTACGGAAATATATGCCGCTTTTGAAATTGGGGGAACATATTCATGTTGGAAAAGCAACAACATTTGGATTGGGGAAATATAGGATCATTTAACGGTTCCATGATTTTTCAATGCTCTTTTATTCTTTTCTGTGGTAAAATATACATAGTAACAAAAGGAGATTTTAAATGAAAACAAAAATATTGTTAGAAGAAGCTTTGCATTTGAAACCAGTTGAAAGACTTCATTTAATTGAAAATCTTATTCAAAGTTTAAACAATCCGGATGAAAATATTGATAAAATATGGGTGGAAGAATCAGAGAAAAGATATGATGCACTTACAAAAGGTAAAGTGAAAACATTATCATTAAATGAAGTGAAAAAAAAATTAAAAATATGAATGTTTCTTTAATCGAACCTGCATATTTTGAATTAAAAGATGCTATTGAATATTATAATCAGGAAATTTCTGGTTTAGGAGATAATTTTTATAGAGAATTATTATCCACAATCAGTCTGATTAAAAAATTTCCTCAAGCTTGCACCAATAATTCACATCATACTCGAAAAATAGTTTTAAAAGTTTTCCCTTATAAAATTATATACACAATTTGGAATAAAGAAATATATATCATTGCAATAGCACATCAACATAGAGAACCGGATTATTGGATTGAAAGAATGAATGAATTTAATTGGAGATAAAAATGAATAAATCAGTTGAAAAAATACTTAAACAAGCTTTAAAAACTCCTTCGGAAGACCGTGCAACCATTGCTGAAAGACTTATCACAAGTCTTGATATCGAAGAAGATGTTGATGTTGAAGTTGCATGGCAAAATGAAGTACAACATCGAATAATAGAAGTTGATAATGGAAAGGTATTGTGTATTCCATGGGAGACAGTTAAACAACATTAGTTTCTACATAAATACTATGCTCTTTGACAATTATATATGACCGTTCGCGGGACAGTGTGAAATAAAAGGTAGAAGGCAGAAGGATGAAGGCAGAAAAAAACACAAAACATTTGCGAAAAAATTAGTTTTTAAAAAATCTATATATATCAAATAGTTATGGGTTTTTAAGCAAAATTTGGTTTCAGAAAAAGCTTGATAAATTTTAAGAAATGTTATTTTTTGAGTTAATAAAAATAGGATTTGCGAAAATTCAAATTTTGCATCAAAATGAATTTATACAAAATGCTTAATTCCCAGGTAGTTATGAAAAATAGAATTTGTTCAAAAAAGGTATTTTTTCGAAAATCATATTTTAAAGTAAAAATGAAAATAGATTTGCGAAAAAATTCTTAATTAAAAATACTTAATAAATCAATGGTTTATAAAAAAATAGTGTTAAAATGAAAGGTTTTTGAATTCAAAAAATAAATGATTTTCGAAAAAAAACTGGACAATGGGTAAAAGGCTTGTATAATATGAATATTAACGCAATTTTAAACATTTTGAAAAAACAGCAATTTTCAGATTTTATAGTAATAGCAGGCTATTAGAAGTTATACAGACCGTTCGCGGGATTGAAACACCAGATCACCAGTGTGACCGAAATCCTAAATAATTAGAAGTTATACAGACCGTTCGCGGGATTGAAACAAATTAATTCAACTTCTTCTATTTCTGTTTCTGTTATTAGAAGTTATACAGACCGTTCGCGGGATTGAAACCTCCTGCAAGGTTTGCCCCTGCAAGGTGTGCCCTTACAAATTAGAAGTTATACAGACCGTTCGCGGGATTGAAACCTCCTGCAAGGTTTGCCCCTGCAAGGTGTGCCCTTACAAATTAGAAGTTATACAGACCGTTCGCGGGATTGAAACACGGGCAACCCATCATACCCGCCATTACAAATCACATTAGAAGTTATACAGACCGTTCGCGGGATTGAAACGCAACACACGGCATTTGGCTCCGCTGAGCCAAACTTAATTAGAAGTTATACAGACCGTTCGCGGGATTGAAACAAATAAAAAAGGCAGAAGGATGAAGGTAGAAGGCAGAAGGAAAAAATAAAACTAAAAAAAGAAATTTAATTCTACCTTCATCCTTCTGCCTTGTAAAAAAGGGAGTTAGAAAATGTCAGATGACCTTTATATCCAGTTATGTAATCAACAAAACTTAATAAATGCATGGGAAAAAATAAAAACAAAAGGATCTGCCTGCGGGATTGATAAAGTTACTATCGAAATATTTGAAAAGGATCTGGACAAAAACTTGAAGGTTCTTTTAGAACAGCTTAATTACTACCGTTATATTCCTGAGCCGTATCATGAAATAAAAATTCCCAAGGATGAGAATGAATTCAGGAGTTTGAGCCTTCCGACAATTAAAGATAAAATTGTTCAGCAGGCAGTAAAGGATATTATTGAACCGATTATTTGCAAAGATTTTTTGGATTGCAGTTATGCATATAGAGAAGATAAGGGTCCGGTGAAAGCTATCAACAGGGTTATGCATTTGATAAATAATGAAAAAAGAGAATGGGTGACGTTGTGTGATATTGATAAATATTTTGATAATATTGATCATGATCTTCTTTTTTCTATGCTTGCTGAAAAGGTTAATGATGAAAAGTTGCTTTCTTTAATTCATCTCTGGATTAAAATGGGTAAAGTAGATTCAAGGATGATTTGGAAAGATACTGTAGAAGGAATACCTCAGGGATCGATTATTTCTCCATTATTATCCAATTTTTATCTTCATTCTTTTGAGCAGAACTACGATAAGCAAAGAAAAAAAGGAAAAATTAAAAAATAAAATTAATGATTCACTTGATTTAAAGGAAGAAAAACCTCTTGAAAAATTTATTGAGACTATAGTTGGGATTGACAGATATTATGCGAAATTCCTTTCTCAGAATATTCTTGAAGAATTTGATGAATGGATTATTTCATGTCTTAAGAAAGAACTTAACAATGCATATAACAATAGTCTTATTCCTAAAAAGAGTGAAATTATTAAAATCATATCTTGTGTATTTTTTTTCTCTGATAAGTTCAAACTTTTTAAACAGAGAGAGTTGAAGAAAATAAGTGCATATTGCAATAGGAAAAAAGATAAAAACAGTGAAACAGCAAAAACCTCTCCCAAAGACCTGGTTAAAAAAAAGAAAAAAGAATATCAGAAACTTGAATCCGAAGGATTTGAGCTTCTGGTAAATACTCCGGGAGTTTTTATCGGAAAAACAAAAAGAGGTATTGTTGTAAAGAAAAACGGCGTTAAATGTTCTGATTCACCTCTAATAAATTTAAAAAATATTTCAGTATTGTCGCGCGGAGTTAGTTTATCATCAAATGTTATTGAGTATTGCAGTGAAAAAAATATACCAATAAACTTTTTTGATTTTAGCGGCAAACCTTATGCGAAAATATATTCGTTTGAACCTGAGTCAGCATCTCTGGGTTTAAGCCAGCTTAAGGCATTTGAAAACGGTAAGGCAAATTATCTTGCCCGAGTTTTTGTCTCTGGAAAGATAAGGAATCAAGTTAATCTTGTAAAATATTACAGTAAATATAGAAAAGGTCGCGATGAAGATTTCATGGAGATTTTAAATGAAAATATTGATTTAATGGATAAGCTGGCTGATGAAGCAAAAAATATTAAAGAAAAAGATATCGAAGTTTTAAGAGGCAAACTCCTTTCTATAGAAGGCAGAGCCGCATCTTGTTATTGGGAATTAATTGAAAAAATGCTGAATGATTATATTGATTTTGAGGGAAGGATTAGAAAAGGAGCTAAAGATATTGTTAATTGCGCTTTAAATTATGGATACGGTATACTTTATTCAAGAATATGGGAGGTTGTTATTTCAACCGGACTAAATCCAAACATAAGTTATCTTCACAAATCGCAGGATAATAATAAGCCATCTCTTATTTATGATTTAATTGAACAATTCAGGCAGATGGTGGTTGATAAAGCGGTTTTTTCAATTATTACAAAAAATGAAGAGCTCAAAATGGAAAATGAATTTCTTGATGTAAAAACGAGAAAAAGAGTAGCGGAAAAAGTTCTTGAAAAATTAAATAATATAGAAATTTATAAAGGTAAAGAAACAAGATTTTTTCAGATAATAAAAGAACAAGTTAAAGATCTTGCAGATTTTTTTGAAGACAAATCAACAGCGTATCATCCTTTCATAGGTAAATGGTGATGAAAGAATATATTGTTGTTGCTTATGATATTGCAAATAATAAGCGCAGAAATAAAGTCTGCGACATACTATCCAAATATGGCAAAAGAGTTAATAAAAGTGTCTTCGAATGTTTTATTACAAAGAAGGATTTTGATGAGATTAAAAAAGGCATTTCCGAATATATAAAAAAGGGAAAAGATATAGTTTTATATTATCATTTATGTAAAGATTGTATTGGAAAAATTGAAAGGGATGGAATTGTTAGTGAAAAGAAAAAGGTTGTGGAGGTTGTTTGACTTTTTTAATGATTCTGATATAATGCTTCAAGTTTTTCAAATGAAATTGAAGGGAGATTTTTTATGATAATTGTTCTTAGACCAAATGCAACAGAAGAACAAATAAAACATATTTGCGATAAATTGGAACAACTGGGAGTTAAACTGAATATTTCCAAAGGTGTGGAGCGAACAGTTATTGGTGCTATCGGGTCTGAGGATGCTCTTCGCGCTCATCCAATAGAGGCTTTCCCCGGTGTAGAGGAAGTTCTGCCTATTTTAAAACCTTATAAATTAGCCAGTCGAGAATTTAAAAGTGAGAATTCAATTATTAAAATAAATAAGGATATATCTATAGGTGATAAGAAGATTATAATTATGGCTGGTCCATGTTCAATTGAAAATAAAGAAATGATGATAGAAACAGGACAGCAGGTTAAAGATGCAGGAGCTCTGGTTGTAAGAGGCGGAGCTTTTAAACCAAGAACTTCTCCATATGATTTTCAGGGAATGGGTGAAGAAGGTTTGAAAATTTTAGCTGAAGTGAGAGAAAAAACAGGACTTCCGGTGGTAACTGAAGTAATGGATACCAGAGATGTTGGAATCGTTATGAAATATGCTGATATTGTCCAGATTGGGGCAAGAAATATGCAGAATTTTAATTTATTAAAAGAAGTTGGCAAATATCAAAAACCAATACTTTTAAAGCGCGGAATATCTGCTACAGTTAAAGAATTTCTTATGTCAGCAGAATATATTATGTCTGAAGGAAATTATAATGTTATTTTGTGCGAACGAGGGATAAGGACTTTTTCTGAAGAAACAAGAAATACTTTAGATTTAAGTGTTGTTCCTGTACTAAAAAAATTAACACATCTACCGGTAATTGTTGATCCAAGTCATGCTACCGGCAAATGGTTTCTTGTAGAACCTATGGCAAAAGCTTCAATTGCTGCCGGATGTGATGGGCTTATAATTGAAGTTCATGCCTGTCCGGAAGAAGCTTTGTCAGACGGAGGACAATCTCTTCTTCCTAAAAAATTTGAGAAATTAATGAAAAAACTTAAAGCAATAGCAGAGGCAGTGGAAAGAGAAATATAAAACATGGAAATAGGCTTTAAAAAAATAACAATAATAGGTGTTGGTTTAATTGGCGGTTCTATTGCCCGTACGATTAAGGAAAAAGATAAGACAATCGAAATAACCGGCATAGGTAGAAATAAACTGAATTTAGAAAAAGCAAAAGAATTAAATATAATTGATAAATATTTTTTAAATGCAGAGGGGGCCATTGCTGATGCTGATTTGATAATTCTTGCAACTCCGGTAAAAACAATACCTGAAATAATTTCAAAAATTGAACCTCATGTTAAAACAGGAGTAATTATTACTGATGCCGGAAGTTCAAAAGCATATATTGTAAATTCTATTGAAAATTTAAAAAGCAAAAAATTTTTATTTGTTGGTTCTCATCCTATGGCAGGATCAGAAAAAATCGGTGTTGTTAATTCCCGATCGGATTTATTTATTAATTCAGTATGTTTTGTGACTAAAACCAAACAAACCGATCCATATGCTTTAAATAAAATAAAAAATTTCTGGAAAGTATTGGGAGCAAATATAGTTGAAATCTCTCCTGATGAACATGATGATATAGTTGCGCTGACAAGTCATCTGCCGCACCTGATTGCAACATCATTGGTTGATCTTGTAAAGGAACAAGAAGATAAAAATAGAAATATATTAACGGGAATAGGGAATGGATTTCGCGATACAACAAGAATAGCATCAAGCGATCCGGTTATGTGGCGTGATATATTTATTTCAAATAAAAAATGTATTCTTAAAAAAATTAATGATTTAAGATTAGAACTATTCAGAATTGAAACACTAATTCAAATGGAAGATACAGAAGAACTTTTTCATAAATTTTCAGAATCGAAAAAATATCGTGATAATTTATGAAAAGTTAATTCTATCAAAATCAAATGCCCGAAATAATAATAAAAATCCCTTATAAAAAAATAAACATGCCGCGTAATTGCTGTCACTGCGGCAGTTATAACGCATCTGTAAGTATTGATGTCTCAAGGCCAGTTCCTCAAACAATAGAAGTGGAACGGGAAGGCGGCAATATTATTCGCAAGACTCGCCGTCTAAATGTTCCTGCATATCTTTGTGAAGACTGTAATCAAAAATTAAAAAAAATGAAAAAATTAAGCACTATAATCAGCATAACATCTTTAATATGTGTTTTGTTTGCAATATGGTATTTTGTAATGCCGATTGTATATAGTATATCCCAGGAATATAAAGGTCATGCTGCTGGACTTTTATTCTTTTTTCTTGGGTTATTTTCATTAGTACTCATTTTTATTGCTATTGGAATTACGGCTCTTAAGGTTAATCATTTTATAGGTTTTCAAATTCTAGTTTATAATATGCAGAAGATTATTATTAGATTTTACAATAAAGATTTCGCTCAAAAATTTTTCGATTTAAACAATGTTAAAGATGAAAATATAATAAAAAACAAATTATAGAATGAATAATATGGACAAAAAAAAATCAATATTAAAAATTAATCCAATTAATTATTTAAAAGGAGAATGTGTTGTTCAGGGGGATAAATCGATCTCTCATAGAGCAATACAGGCAATAAATCCGCAAATTGCTACAATGATCATCGGATAGCAATGTCTTTAGCTATTGCAGGACTAAAAGCTAAATAGGAATAACAACTGATATGAAAAGAAGATTTAAAGAACATTAGGATGGAAAAGGCGCAAAATGTTTACGGGGGAAATCGCCCTTAGAATTAGTATTTAAAAAGAAAATCGGAAGATGGCGATGAAGTAGATTTCCTTTTGCTAAAAGACCGCAAACCAATTCCAATAGAGGTGAAAAGTAAATTATCTTTAACGGAAATTCCTAAGGGGCTTAGAAGGTTTTTGTTAAGATAAGAAAAAGTAAAATCTGCTTATGTAATTAACGAGTCAATAACCGACACAATTCAACATGGCTCTTGTAAAATTATTTTTTTAACATTTGAAAATTTTGATAAGGATATTAGCACATTATTTATTGCATCTTAAAACTGATAAAAGGATAATTAAGTGGATACAATAACTGATTATCATGCAAAATATTTTACGCACGAGTTAACAAAGCACTGCTCTTCAGACAACCTGGAAAAACTAACCTCAACTTTAGCCGATGCGCAGGTTGACTTAAATCCTCATCAAGTAGAGGCCTCATTATTTGCTTTTCGTTCACCTTTCTCAAATGGTGTAACCATTATAAAACAACTTCCATTTTATCCTCTTGTTGGATATAATAAAAAATCTACGGAAGTAGAAACATTAAAAAAAAGGTAAATATTCACATATAAAAAATGGGGTTTATATGGAAATAAATAAAAATAGAATTAATAATCTCGCATTCTATGGAGTTTTATTGAATGATATTAAAATTCGTATTCGACAAGCGCAGGTAAAAGCAACACTTTCAGCTAATGCCGAAATGACATCTATGTATTGGGATGTTGGAAAGATGATTTACGAACGACAGCAACATGAAGGATGGGGAGCAGGAGTAATCCCTTGATTAGCCAAAGATATTTATAATGAATTATCGGATATTAAAGGATTTTCTGAAAGAAACATAAAATTCATGGTACAGTTTTATAAAGAATATAATGTTGATATCTCAATTGGGAAACAAGCTGTTTCCCAATTTAAAAATGTGAAACATCTTGTTTCCCAAATACCATGGGGACATAATATATCACTTATGCAGAAAATAAAAGATACCGCTGTCCGTTTCTGGTATATGGAACAGATTATCCAAAATGGATGGAGCAGGGATATTTTGAATTTAATGATTAAAAATAATGTCTATGAACGACAAGGCAAATCCATAACTAATTTTAAGTTTACTCTTCCCGATTTACAATTCGATCTTGCCAGACAATCTTTAAAAGATCCTTATATTTTTGACTTTCTAACATTGACCGAACCTTTTAATGAACGCGAACTGGAAACAGAATTAATAAAACATCTTGAAAAATTTTTGCTGGAGATAGGTACTGGTTTTGCCTTTGTAGGAAGGCAGTACCATCTTGTGGTCAGTAATAAAGATTATTATATTGACTTGCTATTTTATCATCTTAAATTACGCAGTTTTATAGTGATTGAGCTGAAAAAGGGAGATTTTAAACCTGAATATGCAGGTAAGATGAATTTTTATTGTTCCGCAGTTGATGACATACTCAAACACTCAACTGATCAACCTACCATTGGACTTATTTTATGCCAAACCAAAGATAAAATTCTTGCCGAGTATGCTTTGCGGGATGTACATAAACCTATTGGAATATCAGAATATGAATTTACGCGTGCTTTACCTGAAAATTTAAAATCTAGTCTGCCTAGTATTGAGGAAATCGAAACGGAATTGGAAGGTATAGAAAAAAAAGAAAACGGCGATGAGTAATATACTAAATTATTCAAAAAGTCAGAAGTCTTCTCACTAATTGGGTGGATCTCATTAGGGAGAACTGCTTAATCTGGATAATGAATATGAAAGAAATTGAAGATAATGTACGCGAGCTTAAAAATCCCTACGCTTTTATTGCAATGACCTATCTAATCATTGGAGATATTGATACTGGTTTCAGTTACATTTATAACGCTATAAAAGACGATATCGAACTAGGTAAGTGCTGTCCCGAATTAAATTATCCAGCTAATGCTCCAGCTTATTGGACTGCAAGTTTAAATCCCAATCTCAATAATATTATGACTCCCTTTGTAAAAAGAATACGATCTTGGCTTGAGGAATATTTAAGAAATTACAACAACGTATTTAGGGATAATTTAACTATGGAAGATATTGATAAAAAATTTTTACAGAATAACAAACTGGAAATAATTAAATATTATTTTGTTTTCACCTGTTGGGCAATTTATGAACATAAGCTTAAAATATATCCTGATATGATAAAAAATGATTTTTCTAATCTTAGGATTACAGATTGGCTTTTTGCTCTTTGTTTGGTAATTGATAAGTTATTCCATAATCATAATTCTTTTAAAGATAGTAGTTTATCTGTTCAGATAAGAAAATATGCTGGGAATAAAAAACTTATGAAACAATGTGATTTTGAAAAATTATTAAGTCAAAAAATAAAAGATAAAGACCCAGATAAATTAATTCCTGAATTAATATCTAATTCTTTAACATATAATGATTCAATAGTAGACAAAAAAATTCAGCATTTTTTCATTGCCTATAATCTCCGAAATTTTGCTGCACATAAAATCGAGACACAGAATGTAATAATAGAAAAATTTGACGAATTATTAAATATTCTATTTTGTGATATCTTTTTAATTATAAAGGAATATTAAAGTATAATTTAGAGGAAGCATGCTTAAAATATTTACTTGATAAGTAGATAAACAGTGGAGTAAGTGGTATAATAATAATCATTAAAGATGATAAAGGATCTAAAATGAATGATACTTATATAAAAGAAGATTGAAAGAACATCAGGATGGAAAAGGGGCAAAATGTTTACGAGGGAAATCGCCCTTAGAATTAGTATTTAAAAAGAAAATCGAAGAAAAAAGTTTAGCACTAAAAATTGAGATCGCAATGAAGAACCCTGTGGCAGATACACAGGGTATCTTCTGTCTCTGATAGGAATATTTTATTATTTATATTTGTGCCAATTCATCCCTGTAGGGAATGGTTTGAAACCATTCCCTACTGCAGGGTATTCTTGGCACTTTCAGATAAAAAAATTAGCAAAAAATAAAAAAGAAATGATTATAAATAGAAAAATAAAAATTAGTGATATTAAAAAAGTATGAAACAATTGGAGGGCAATTCATGAAAATAATAACCAGATTTTTCTTTTTTTTCTTAATTATTATGTATATTTTTAATTCACCTGCATTTTCACAAACAGTTTCCAAAAGCACAATAGATGATCAAACAGTAATAGAAGTTACAGTATACAACAATAATTTAGCGTTAATAAAAGATACACGGAAAATTGAACTTCCTGTTGGTGAAGGTGAATTAAGGTTTATGGATGTAGCATCTTATATTATGCCGGAAACAGTGCTTGTTAAATCATTAAATTCTTCTGAGTCTTTAACAATACTTGAACAAAATTATGAATATGATCTTATGAATGAAAACAAACTTCTTGATAAATATGTTGGTAAAAAAATAAAAATTGTAGATTGGAATGAATTCAAAGATAGAAAAGATATTGTTGAAGCAGTTTTATTAAGTAATAATCAGGGGCAGATTTATAAAATAAATGATGAAATATATCTTGGTCATCCTGGTTATAAAATTCTTCCTGAAATACCTGAAAATTTAATTGCCAAGCCCACTCTAACATGGCTTTATGAAAACAAAACAAAGGAACAGCAGAATATCGAAGTTTCCTATTTGACAAATAATATTACATGGAAAGCGGATTATGTTATGGTTTTAAATAAAGATGATTTATATTCTGATCTATCAGGATGGATAACATTGGATAATAGAAGCGGAGCGATTTATAAAAATGCATCTTTAAAGCTTGTTGCAGGGGAAGTTAATCGGGTTGAAGAAGAAAAAGCTGGAAGAAAATCTTTTGGAATGCTTGCCATGGCAAGAAGAGCACCAAGTCCTCAATTTGAGGAACAGGCATTTTTTGAATATCATATTTATGATTTACAGAGAAAAACAACTCTTAAAGAAAACCAGACAAAACAAATAAATTTGCTTGAAGCTTTTAATGCAAAAATTAAAAAAGAATATCTTATATATGGTATAAAAAGTTATTTTACAATGCAATACAGGGAGCAAAATCCAAAACAACCAGTAACTGTATATGTTAAATTTCAAAATTCAAAAGAAAATAATCTTGGAATGCCTTTGCCTGCGGGAATTATTCGTCTATATAAGCAGGATACGCTTGGGAAACAGCAATTTATCGGAGAAGATAAAATAGAACATACGCCTAAAGATGAAGAAGTAAAACTTAAAATCGGAGAAGTGTTTGATATTGTTGCTGAAAGAAGGCAGATTGATTATAAACAGCTTTCAACACAGCTCCATGAATCTGAATGGGAAATATTAATAAAAAATCATAAGGAAGAAAATGTTATTGTAAGTATTATTGAACCATTATATGGAAATTGGGCAGTTATAAATAATAGCCATCCATATGAAAAAATGGATGCATTTACAATAAAATTTGATGTTGAAGTACCTAAAAATAAAGAAGTTAAAGTAAAATATAAAATAAAAGTGGGATTATAATATGAATACAGTTGCAATCATTGCTGCTGCCGGGCAGAGTAAACGCATGGGAGGAAATATAAATAAACAGTTTATTGAAATAGCAGGGATTCCTCTTTTAGCCTACACATTAAATATTTTTCAGCTTGCTTCAGAAATTGATCAGATAATAATTGCAATCGAAAATAAGAATATTGAACTTTGCTGTAAAGAAATTGTTGATAAATATAATTTTACTAAAGTAATGAAAATTATTTCAGGAGGAAAAGAACGCCAGGATTCAATTTATAATGCTATTAAAATTATTCCGGATGAAACAAAATATGCAATTGTTCATGATGGAGCGCGTCCGTGCATAACAACAAAAATAATTTCTGAGGTATTAGATGAAGCCAAAAAATATGGAGCAGCTATCACTGCTGTTCCAGTAAAAGATACAATTAAAGAGGTTGAGAACAACAAAATTATTTCTACGCAAAATAGAGAAAAATTAGTTAGCGTACAGACTCCGCAGGCTTTTTCATTTAATATTATAAAACAGGCTTATTTAAAAGCTTATGAAGATAATTTTTATGGGACAGATGATGCAATGCTTGTCGAGAGATTGAATATTGATGTGAGAGTTGTATTCGGCAGTTATTATAATATTAAAATTACCACGCAGGAAGATTTATTATTTGCTGAAACATTATTGAAAAAAAATGAATATTAAAGAAAATCAAATTTTTGATGTGGAAATATTGGAGATTACCTATAAAGGTAAAGGTGTATGTAAAATAGATGCTTTTGTGATTTTTTTAAATAGCGGTGTACCAGGCGATAAAGTTCAAATAAAAATTACAAAATTAAAAAAGAAATATGGTGAAGGGGAAATACTCGCTTTATTAGAACCTTCAAAAAATCGTATAGAACCTTTATGCTCTTATTTTGAGACCTGCGGCGGATGTCAGCTTCAAAATATAAATTATCCCGGTCAGCTTAAATATAAAGAAAGCATGGTTTATGCTTCCTTAAAACATATTGGAAAAATTAAAATTTCCATAAATCCTATTATTCCATCTCCTTTATATTTTGGATATAGAAATCAGCTAAAGATAAAAATTCAAATCGGCAAAAATACTAAAATGGGTTTCTATCAAATGGAAACTCATGAAATAGTTGAAATAAACAAATGTATTCTGGGTACAGAACTTTGTAATAACATACTTAAGGAAGTAAAATTTTTTTTGCAGACCATTCAAAATACATCATTAATTAATTGTGATGGAGCATGTAATTTATTTATTCGAGTGTCTCATGACCAGAAAAATGCGATATTGATTTTTGCTGATGAAAAAAAAGCACCGCCTATTTCATTGGAAATCATTGAAAAAATTTCCGCACATCTTATTAATAAATTTACTGAGATTCAATGTATAATTAAGCAGTCTTATTCACAAGGCTATAAAATTTTGATTGGCAATGATAATTTTTCATATTTAATTAAAGATATTAATTTTCAAATATCTTCACTTAATTTCTGGCAGGTGAATTTTACTCAATTTGATAATTTAGTGGATATTGTGCTTAATTTTGCTGAACTTACCGGTAACGAAATTGTATTGGACGCATATTGCGGATCGGGTTTTTTTTCTTTGTTTTTAGCGCGTAAAAGCAGATTTGTTTATGGGATAGAACTGAATCCTGGTGCAATAAAAGATGCAAAAAAAAATGCTCTTTTAAATAATATTTATAATGTTAAATTTATAGCAGGGGATGTGGAAAAAAATATTTTAAATCATTTAAATATGCATATAGATTTAATATTAGTCGATCCGCCGCGTAATGGATGCAGTCCCCTAACATTGACAACGATATTGAAAATAAGTCCAGAAAAAATTATCTATGTTTCATGCAATCCATCAACATTAGCGCGTGATCTGCAAGTTTTATGTGATAATGGATATAGTATAGCGAATATACAGCCTATTGATATGTTCCCGCAAACATATCATATTGAATGCATTGTAAGTTTAGGCAGTGAAAGATAAAAAAGGAATATGAATTATCAAGCATCTTATCTACAACTTTATAAAACAGGTGAATTACAAAAAAGAGTCATAGAATCAGAAAAATTACTTCTATCCTGCACTTTATGCCCGCGCAATTGTAAGGTCAATCGTATTAATGAAGAAAAAGGATTTTGCAAATCAGGATTAAAACCTGCAATCTCAAGCTTCAGTGTACATAATGGCGAAGAACCGCCTATTTCTGGAATAAATGGTTCAGGAACAATATTTTTTACAGGGTGTACTATGCGATGTATTTTTTGTCAGAATTATCCTATCAGCCAGCTATATAATGGGAAGGAATATGAGATAGAAGATTTAGCGGATATGATGCTCAAATTACAGTTTAAAGGCTGTCATAATATTAATTTTGTTACACCTACGCATTTTGTACCGCAAATTATTTCATCGCTTTTAATGGCAGTAAAAAAAGGATTAACAATTCCACTGGTGTATAATACAAGCGGTTATGATAATATTGCTGCATTAAAATTTTTAAATGGGATTATAGATATTTATCTGCCGGATATAAAATATGCTGATGATAAAATTGCTTTAAAATATTCAATTGCAAAAAATTATTGCGAATCAGCGCGATTTGCTGTAAAAGAGATGTATGCGCAGGTTGGAGATCTGATTATTGATGAAAAAAATATTGCTGTTCATGGACTTATAATACGTCATCTGGTGCTTCCATGCAATTTATCAGGATCAGAGGAAGTATTGCATTTTATAGCAAATGAAATTTCATCTAAAACATATATAAGCCTGATGAGTCAATATTTCCCTGCTCATCATGCTGCTTCTGATCTGCTTTTACATAATCGTATAACCAGTGAAGAATACGAAAAAGTTTTGAAAGTTATGGAAGAAGAAAAATTAACTAATGGATGGATTCAGCCAATATGAAAATGATTAATGCTGATATTTATATAACAAATTTAAAAAAATATTTTAATAGCGTAAAAGCTGTTGATGGAATAAATTTAGAAATAAACAAAGGTGAATTTGTAGCTTTGCTTGGGCCTAATGGAGCAGGTAAAACAACTCTGGTAGAAATGATTGAAGGAATTCAGAAACCTGATTCCGGCGAGATTTATATAAAAGGGAAAAAATGGGAAAAAAATGGAGATGAACTTAGAAGAATATTGGGAATTTCACTTCAGGAAACAAATTTTTTCGAGAAAATAACTGTATTTGAAACATTAAATCTTTTTGCAAGTTTTTATGATTTAAATGAAGATAGGATAAATTGTATTTTAAATCTGGTTAATCTGGAAGAAAAGAAAAATGTTTATGTGAATAATCTTTCAGGAGGACAAAGACAGAGACTTGCTCTTGGCATTGCACTATTAAATGATGCTCAAATTCTGCTACTGGATGAACCAACAACCGGGCTTGATCCTTCATCAAGACAGGAAATATGGAATATTTTATTAAGATTAAAAAAAGAAAATAAAATATCATTAATTTTAACAACACATTACATGGAAGAAGCAGAATTTTTATGCGAGAGAATTATTATAATGGATAAAGGCAAAATATTAGCAGAAGGGCAGTTGGATCAATTATTATCATCTAATAGCAGCAGCGAAATTATTGAGTTTACATTTGAACAGAATGTGAATGAATTTAAATTTTCTGAAAGTAATGAAATTCTTAGTTTCATCTGGGATGAAAAAACAAAAAAAGGGAAAATTACGATTAAGAATATTGTAAATTTTTTACCTGTTTTTATGGAAAATGTTAAACAGCAAAATCTTAAATTTAAAACTCTAATTTGCAGGAAAATGACTTTAAATGATTTATTTATTTCAATGACAGGAAGGCATTTAGAGGAATAAAATTGATTTTTTTCTTGACAAACACATTCGAATATTCTAATATATTAGTTAGCTAATGAATTGAGGTGTATTATGGAAATCGATAAAAAAATTTATGAAATACATGCAGACATGTGCAGGGTGTTTACGAATCCAAAAAGGCTTGAGATATTGAATCTGTTACGTGACGGGGAAAAAAGTGTAAATGAATTGGAAAAAGCCACCGGGCTTAATCAATCTAACATTTCACAGCATCTTGCTATTATGAGAGAAAAAATGATAGTTGAAACTCGCAGGGACGGCACTAATATATATTATTCATTATCCGATAAACGCATACTTAAAGCATTTGATATAATCCGTGAAATCCTATATAACCGCATTCGCAAGAATGCAGAGTTAGCACAAAAACTGGAAAGGAAATAATTTTTTTATATTTAATTTATGCATATATTCTAATATATATATATTGTAATATATGCAACTATTTGATTAAAAAGGAGAACCTAAATGTTTAGAAAGCTTATTGATTTCAGTATCTCTAATCCGCGTCTTGTAATAATAATATCAGTTGTTTTAACTCTGTTATTCGCATTTGAAATGAGGAAAATAAAAATCGATACTGACCCTGAAAACATGCTGGAAGAGCATCAGAAGGATAGGGTATTTTATGACAAAGTAAAAAAGGAATTCGGCGTGCGCGATATGCTGGTTCTTGGGATTGAAAATGAAAAAGGAATTTTTCAGCCTGATTCATTAAAGCAGATACAGACTATCGTGTCTGAAATTTTAAAAATGAAAGGAGTTATCACTGAAGATGTGATGAGTTTCACAACAACCAATGATGTAGCCGGAGAAGGAGGGCTTCTTGAGGTTAAACGGATAATGGAATCTGCGCCTTCAACAAAATGGGATGCGGATATACTGAAGCAGTCAGTGTTAAGCAATCCTCTTTTTAATGAAAAACTTGCTTCAAAAGACGGCACAGCAATAGCTGTTTATGTTCCTATCGAGAAAAAGGATATAAGTTATAAAATGGCAGAAAGTATAAGAAAAATTGCTGATAAACATCTGGGGTCCGACACAAAGTATTATCTGGCAGGACTACCCATGGCTGAGGATACATTTGGACATGAAATGTTTGTGCAGATGGGGATTGTCGCTCCTCTTGCAGGTATGGCGATTTTTATCATCCTGTTGCTTTTATTCAAAAAGCTTTCTCTTATTATCTCGTCCATGGCAGTTGCCATGATGAGCGTTATCTGGGGAATGGGGCTTTTGATAAGCACAGGCAATACTGTACATATAATGAGTTCCATGATTCCGGTTTTTCTCATGCCGATAGCAGTGCTTGATGCAGTGCATATTTTAAGCTCTTTTTACGATCAATATCCGCATACTCTTGACCGCAAAAAAACCATACATAATACTATGGAAGAGCTTTTTACAGCCATGCTCTATACTTCGCTTACATCTGCCGTTGGTTTCGGATCCCTTGCTTTTGCGGATATACCTCCTGTCAGAGTATTTGGTATTTTTGTTGCTTTTGGTATTATGGCCGCATGGCTTTTGACAATTACTGTTATACCTGCATCGATCATGCTTCTTGATGAAAGAAAACTTTCAAAATCCATTATTCCTGGACTTGAAGAAAAATCTATTTTGAATAAATTTTTACCCTGTATTGGCAGTTTTACCTTTCATAAAGCAAAACAGATTATTACAGTTTCCATTATTGTGCTTGGAATTGGAATTTACGGATTAACAAGGATACATGTCAATGACAACCCTGTGAAATGGTTCAAGGAGTCCCATCCGATCCGTCAGGCTGATACTGCAATGAACAGGCTTTTTGGCGGAACATATATGGCTTACCTCACATTCAAGGGTACTGCTCATGATCATATTAAAAACCCTGAAGTAATAAAATATATTGAAAAACTTCAGAATGAACTTGTTTCTGATAAATTTGTCGGCAAGACCTCATCAATTGCAGACATAGTAAAACGCATTAATTTTATTCTGCATGATAGAGATAATAATTTCCATATACTTCCTGATTCAAAGGAAGAGATCAGCCAGTATCTTTTTTTATATCTTATGTCCGGCAGCCCTGATGACCTGGATAATTTTGTTGATTATAATTATCAGGATGCAAATATCTGGGTACAGCTTAAAAGCGGCGAGAATAAAGATATGGAAAAAGTTGAAAAGAGAATAAATAATTTTATGCTGAAAAATCCACCGCCTCAGGGTATTTCCGTTGCATGGTCAGGGCTGACTTATATTAACAAGGTCTGGCAGGACATTATGGTTAAAGGTATGCTGGAAGCAGTACTGGGCGGATTTGTAATTGTTCTTATCATGATGATTTTTTTATTCAGATCAATAAAACTGGGGTTTATATCCATGATTCCATTAACATTTTCGATTGTGCTCTCATATGCATTGATCGGACTTTTCGGCAGAGACTATGACATGCCTATTGCAGTGTGCTCTTCACTTGCTCTTGGACTTGCGGTTGACTTTGCGATCCATTTTATCCAGAGGTACAAACAGAAACAGAAGGAAGGAGGAACATCGGAAAAAATCAATACATTTATTTTTGGGGAGACAGCTAGAGCAATAAGCAGAAACGCAATTGTTATCGTATTGGGATTTTTACCTCTTGTGATATCAAATTTAACGCCGTATATCACAGTGGGCGTATTCTTTGCCTTGCTTATGAGTGTCAGCACTATTATTACACTTTTACTTTTGCCGGGACTTATGAGATTGGTGAATGATGAATAGTGACTTTTAATCAAAGGAGGAACTTAAGATGAAAAAGATGTTTGCACTTAAAACATTAGTGCTTATTGCCATAATGCTAATAAGTACTTATTCAGCACATGCTGAAATGTCAGCAGAAGAAATTATCTCTAAATCGCAGTCTGCGTTTTATTATCAGGCAAATGATATGAACGCACATGTGTCAATGCGCCTTATTAATAAGGAGGGCAAAGAACGGCATAGGAAACTTATTATGCTGAGAAAAAATTTTGAAAATAACCAGCAGAAATATTTTATCTATTTTAAAGAGCCTCAGGATGTCCGTTCAATGACATTTATGGTGCATAAACTACCGGATCAAGACGACCTGCGCTGGCTTTTTATCCCTGCCATTAAAATGGTGAAGCGTATTGCTGCAAGTGATGCAAATTCGAGTTTTGTGGGTTCTGACTTCAGTTATGAGGATGTTTCAGGACGTGATATCTCACTTGATACGCACAAACTTATAAAAAAGGAAACATTGGATGGGTTGGAGTGCCATGTTATTGAAAGTATTCCGAAAAAAGAAGATAAATTCTCACGCAGGATTTCATGGGTCGATGTAAATAATTTTCTGCCGCGCAAAGAAGAGTATTATAACAGCTCCAGAGAACTTGAAAAAGTTTTTACTGCTTCTCTGATTCAAGATGTTGACGGATTTCCCACTGTAATGAAAAGAATCAAGAAAAATGTAAAAACTGAACATCGGACAGAGGTTATATTTGAAAATGTAAAATATAATGCTGGTATTGAAAATGAGCTTTTTGAAGAACGTTTCATGCGTAATCCGCCGGCGGGGGTGATAAAATGACAAAAAAAATTTTAATATTTCTCTCTTTTATGCTTTTTTTTAAATCTGTTTCATCTTCAGCAGGAGAAATAAGCATGCATGGATTCGCTCTGGGCACATATACATTCCAGACCGCAAAAGAAGATAAAAACATAGTTTCAAGTGAAAAAATCCTCCGGCTTGATATTTCATCCATGTCAGATTCAGGACAGGCAGGATTCAAGGCAAAAACTGATTTTATCCATGATGGATTAAAAAGAGAAAGCATGATGGATTTAAGAGAAGCATATATCGACATATTTGGAAAAAGCTTTGATTTAAGAGCAGGAAAGCAGGTTATTACCTGGGGTGCGGGTGATCTTGTTTTTATCAACGATATATTTCCAAAAAGCTGGGATGCGTTTTATTCAGGAAAAGATATGGAGTATCTGAAACTTGGAACTGAAAGTTTAAAACTTGGATTATACCCGGAATTCTTTTCTCTTGAAGTAATACTTATGCCCGCATTCCAGCCGGATGAGATGCCGTCAAGAGAGAAATTTATTTTTGCTGATCCTTTTTCCGGTATAACCGAAAGAAGAGTGAATATGCCGGATAAGAAGCTTGATGATATGGAAACAGCTCTCCGAATCTACCGCAGGGCAGGCAATGGAGATATATCTTTATATGCTTACAGCGGATATTATCATTCGCCTTCTGCAATCGCAGACACCTCCAGCGTAACTTATTTTCATCCACCGCTTAAAGTATATGGAGCAAGCTATCAAATAAACAGCATGGGCGGAGTTATAAGCCTTGAGGCTGGATATTATGATTCACGCGATGATGAAAAGGGGAGTGATCCGATAGTAGAAAATTCAAAATATAAATATCTTCTTGGTTACGGACGACAGATAACAGAAAATCTGCATTTAGGAGCGCAGTATTACAGTGAAATTATGCGTAACTATCAAAAATACAAAGATAATCTTCCCTCAGGATTCTCGCTAGAACATAAGATCAAGCAGACTGTTACATTGCGGCTCACACAATTTTTAAAATATGAAACATGGAAACTATCTTTATTCGGCTTCTACGGAATAGATGAGAAAGATTATATGCTTATTCCAGAAGCATCATACAAAATGACTGATGAGCTATCATTGGTTTTAGGCGGCAATGTTATTGAAGGAGATAAAGATTACACAAGTTTCGGGCGGTTTAAGGAAAATGATAATGTTTATATGAGGATAAAATATGATTTTTAAATAAAGAGAAGAGGTGATATAATATGTCTATGGAAAGATGGCTCAGGTTAATTGCCGGCGCATTAATTATAATCAGTTTATTACTTGCTTTATACCATAGCACAAACTGGCTCTGGTTCACAGGAATTATGGGCTTTAACTTATTTCAGTCAGGATTCACTAACTGGTGTCCAATGATGAGCATACTCAGGGCTTGCGGGATAAAATGAAATATGAATTTTAGGGCGAATAGAGCTTAAATCCTAAATTATAAAGTTGGTAGCCGCAAGCTTTAGCTTGTGATTACTCAGGCTAAAGCCCAATGGCAGTAACTTAAGGAGTTTTTTAATGATTTTGTGTTTTTCGGTTTTTGTAGTTGCTTGATTTATCAAGCTTTTTTTATGCTCAATAAATTGAGCAACTACAATTTTTCCCTTAAGTTACTGCCATTAGGCTAAAGCCTGAGGCTACCTGTCATTCAACGTTTGAAGGAGTATTAGATTATGTTAAAAAGAAAGCTTTATATTTTATGGATACTTATTTTATTTGTTCTTTCCAGTATAACAGTCTTAGCTAAAGAAATAGGATTATCACAGGTTCCTGATTTTTCTCTTACAGACTTTCAAGGTAAAAAATTTACGCTTTCCGATGAATTAAAAAAGAATAAAGTCATTCTTTTATGGTTCACGAATTTATGCGGCGGATGTCAGGAAAAAACTTCTGAAATGGAAAAAATTAAAAATTTATATAAGAAAAAAGGTGTTGAACTTGTTGCTGTTAGTGTTTTAGGCAGAGATAGAAAAACAGTTGAAAATATAATTCAAAATAAGAATCTCTCTTTTAAATTTTTGTATGATCCAGAAGGAACTGTTGGACGGATGGTTGTGGGACAATATGTGCAAGGAACATGTCCTGTATATAATATTTTTTTTATAGACAGGAATCGAAAAATTATTTTTAAAGATCATTATCCGGGAATGAAAGAAGACAAAATTAAAAATATTTTAAATAAAATAACAGGAGGTGCCCAATGAAAATATTACTAATTATTAACGATGCACCATATGGAACAGAAAAAGCTTATAACGCATTACGGCTTGCTATGTCTTTACAACTTGAAGATCCGTCTTGTGAAATTCGTATTTTTCTTTTAGCAGATGCAGTAACGTGTGTTCTGCCAAATCAGGAAACGCCAAAAGGATTTTATAACATTGAATATATGTTAAAGCTTGTAATTGATAGAGGCGGACAGGTTAAGGCTTGCGGCACATGCTCAAACGCAAGAGGGATTAAAGGACTTAATCTTATCCCAGGCACAGAAATCAGCACGTTAAAACAATTAACGCAATGGACTATTGATTCGGATAAGGTTTTGACATTTTAAAAAATAGGAGGATTCACAATGAGCAAAAAAATAGTCATCCTCGGCGGCGGCATAGGTGGGCTTGCTACTGCTAATCTGCTTCGAAAGAGTATTTCAAAAGATAATGAAATTGTAATCATCGATAGAAAAAAAAATCATATTTTCAATCCCTCTTTTCTCTGGCTTATGACAGGATTAAGAACTCCAGATCAGATTCAAAAACCTCTTGCTCTTCTTGAAAAAAAGGGTATCAGGTTTCTCAATGAAAAAATTACAAAAATAGATTTTGAAAACCATACAGTAATTACCTCATCAGGGGAAGAACGCTTTGATTATCTGGCAATTGCGCTCGGAGCGGATACATTCCCTGAGAAATTATCAGGGTTCACCGAGGCAGCGTTTAATCTGTATGATCTGTCAGGTGTGGAAAAAATAAAAAAGCAGATAGAGCAATTTAATACGGGGAAAATAGTTATCCTTATTTCATCGTCACCGTTCAAATGCCCTGCGGCGCCATATGAAGCAGGCTTGATTCTATCAGAATATTTTAAAAATAGTAAAAATATAAATATTGAGATAATCGCTCCGGAGCCCCTGCCAATGGGAGTTGCAGGTCCTGAAGTTGGGAATATGGTAGTCTCGATGCTCAAAAATAAAGGGATTAATTTTCTTCCCCAGTATCAGGCTGTCAGTATAGACTTTGAAAAGAAAAAAATTTTTTCCCAAAATGAAAAAGTAATTTCCTATGATCTGCTTATTGGCATTCCGCCTCATGGACTGCCTGTTGCTCTTTCTAATTCGCCGATCCTGGGAAAAAGCGGATGGGTAAAAGTAAATCCGAAAACTATGCAGACTGATATCGAAAATATTTATGCCTTAGGTGATGTTACATCTATTCCTCTTTCTCTTGGAAAACCGCTTCCCAAAGCAGGAGTGTTTGCCCATTTTCAGGCAGAAGTAGCCGCTCATAACATAGCATCGAAAATTAACGGACTTTCATCAATAAAAGAATTTGACGGCATAGGATACTGCTTTCACGAGCTAGGTGACGGCACTGAAGGATACGACAGCGGGAATTTTTATACTGAAACAAAGCCGATTGTTAATTTAAAAAAACCTGGCAAAAAATGGCACTGGGGAAAAGTGTTGTTCGAGAAATGGTGGCTATGGAAATGGTTCTAAGGCTTACTATTACCCACATCTCTGAAAACGCTTGTGAGAGTAAGCTAAAATTTACAAATATTTCATTGACGATTGAGCATTGAGCATTGACAATTGAGCATTTAATTCAATTTAATATTAATAACGTCTAATGTTTCCTAAGGATTTAAACCTCAATTCTCAATGCTCAATCGTCAATTGTCAATGCTATTTACCCAGACTTGTGGGTAATAGTAATGGTTCTAAGGTATACAGGAGGATAATGAGAAATAATGAAAAAACCTTTAATTCAACTTATACTCATTCAGCTAAAGGAATTTTACAGGGAACCGGGAATTTTATTCTGGGGGATTGTATTTCCAATACTTATGGCATGGGGTCTTGGAATAGCATTTACAAATAAAAGCAATATAATAAAAAAAATTGCTGTTATTAATAATACAAATACAATACTTGAAAATTTTTTAGTTGATAAAAAGAAATCAAATCGCAGTTTTTATGATAATAAAGTTAATGTAATTGAAAAAATAATTGAAGATGAAAAACTTGGCAAAACAAAATATGAATTTATATTTACAACTAAGGAAAATGCAATACTTTTTTTAAAAAGAGGAGTTGTTTCAATTTATATTGAAGAAAAAGACGGTAAAATTCAGTATTATTTTGATCCGATGAGCAATGAAGCTCAATTAAATTATTTGCAATTATCTTTTGCAATAAATAATAATAAAATTGATAAAAAATCTGATCATATAGTTCCTTTAACCAAAATTGGAACAAGATATATTGATTTTCTTGTCCCGGGACTAATTGCTATGGGTGTAATGATGTCAATAATGTGGGGAATTAGTTATTCACTAATCGAGAAAAGATCAAAAAAATTGTTAAGAAGACTTATTGCAACTCCTATGAGAAAAACCAGTTTCCTGATTTCACATTTTTTTGCAAGGTTTTTATTATGCTGCACAGAAGCAACATTTTTATTTTTATTTGCGTACTATTATTTTAATATCAAGATTGAAGGAAGTTTACTGGCTTTATTTTTAATGTTTTTATCAGGAGTAATAGCCTTTACCGGCATAGCGGTTTTTATTTCTTCAAGAACATCAAAAACAGAAATAGGCCATGGTTTAATTAACGCAATTGTTATGCCAATGATGGTTTTATCAGGAATATTTTTCAGCTATCATAATTTTCCTCAGATTGTTATCCCTTTTATTCAGAAACTGCCATTGACAATGCTGGCGGATGGAATCAGAAGTATATTTATTGAAGGAACAATATTTAAAGATATAGCAGAAAAAATTTTATATCTTACAGGAACAGGGATATTTTTCTTTTTTGCTGGATTAAAAATTTATAAATGGTATTGACAATATTATTAAAATCATGTTAGATTTATAAATTATAGTAGTTTATAGACAAAAATATAAATTCAGGGATATTCTATGACTAATGGTAAAAATAATATTGATATTAATATAGATTTGAATATAAAATATGATTTAAGCTTTATAAACGAAGATATTCATAACGAATATGAAAAATTTCTAAAACAAAGTACTAACCAACATCATTCTACTCAAACATGGGGTAAGAAAAAGGAAAAAATATCAACAAAAACAAAACTGGCATGGATATTATTTTTTTTATTAAGTTTTTATACGTTTTACTATAAATATAATAATTACCTTATTGAAAAAGAAACTAAAGAATTATTAGAAAAAGAAAAAGAGAATCAAGCTAAGCAGGAAGCTTTAAAAGCTGAACAAAAGCAGCAGGAACTGGCAATACAAAAGGATATTGATAATGCTAAAAAGATAATAAATAATGTGGAGCCAAAAGATACAAAAGAGAAAGATTTTTTCAATCAGATTTTTAAAGAAGCTCAATTATCTTTAGAAAAAGCGCATGAGTTTTTAAAAAATAAAAATTATAGTGAAGCTTCTTTAGAAGCTAAAGACGCTATAGCAAAAGCAAATAATGCAGTTGTATTATATGAGGAAAAAATAAAAGAAGAAGCTAAAAACTCTTCAAAAAAATCAAAAGGGACAAAAAAAGCTCAGGAAGTATCAAAAAAGAAAGCTGATGGAACAAAAGTAAAAACAGATGTATTAAAAGCTGAAGAAAAAAGTGAAATTGGGAAAGAAAATAAGATGGAATCTCAAAAAGCAGATGAACAGGATGCTAAAAAATTGGAAATGCTTAAAAATAGAGTTTTAGAATTAGTATCTGATCTGGAAAAAGAAATGCAGGACCAGCAAAGTGTTGATAAAATAAAAAGATTTTTTCCTGAAAAAAATACTTATATAACAAATTGTCAGGTAAATATTAAAAATAGTATGGATAGTAATAATTACACTGAAGCAATTGAAATAGCTGAAAAAACATTGAAAATTATCAAAGAAGCCAAAAAAGAATCTGAAAGGGAGGAATTAGCTGGAGAAGAAAAAAGGAAAGAAGCTTTGCAAAAAATTCTTGATGCACAAAAAGCTATAAAAGAAAAACGTCTTAAAGAAGGGAAATAGAAAGGATATCATTTATGAAGAAAAATTATTTATTAACACCGGGACCAACTGCTGTTCCACCGGATATTGCTCTGGAAATGGCAAGACCAATAATCCATCACCGCACGCCGGTTTATGTTGAACTTTTTAAAAAAGTAAATGAAAATTTAAAAAAGATTTTTCGCACTAAAAACGATGTGTTTGTTTTAACATCATCAGGTACAGGCGCAATGGAATCGGCTATTGTTAATACACTATCACCTGATGATACAGTTTTAGTAATAAAAAGCGGTAAATTTGGGGAGAGATGGGGCAAAATTTGTGAAGCATATGGTATAAAACCAATAATTATTGATGTTGAGTGGGGTAAGGCAGTGAGTTTGATTGATGTAAAAAAACATCTGGAACAAAATAAAGAAATAAAAGCAGTTTTTACTACTTTATGCGAGACTTCAACAGGAGTAACAACAGATATTAAAGCATTAGGTGAAGTTGTAAAAAATACTGAAGCTATTTTGGTTGTTGATGCAATAAGCGGTCTGGGTGCAGAAGATTTTTATACTGATGATTGGAATGTTGATGTGGCTATAACAGGTTCTCAGAAAGCTCTAATGCTTCCTCCTGGATTAGCTTTTATTTCTTTAAGTGATAAAGCAAAAAAATTAACAGAAAAATCAAAACTGCCCAAATTTTATTGGAGCTTAAAAAAAGCAAAAAAATCTTTAGAAGATGGAGAAACGCCTTTTACTCCTGCAATATCCTTAATAATAGGACTAAATAAAGCATTAGAAATGATTCTTGCTGAAGGGTTAGAAAATGTAATTAAAAGACACGAAAAACTTGCAAGAGCTACACGTTTAGCTATACAGGCAATGGGACTGGAACTTTTTGCGCCGCTTACTCCAAGCAATGCAGTAACACCTGTAAAAGTACCGGATAATATTGATGCCGGTGTTTTTATTAAAAAATTGAAAAGCAAATATGGCGTGACTATAATAGGCGGACAGGATCATTTAAAAGGTAAAATTTTCAGAATTGCGCATTTAGGATATATGGATGGATTTGATATATTGATTGCAATTTCAGCTATGGAAATGGTATTAGCTGAGATGGGTTATAAGCTTGAACTTGGTAAAGGTGTTGGCGCAGCGCAGAAAGTTTTAATGGAATAAATTTAGGTACAGGAATTTGAAACGCTCGATAAATCGAGCAACTACATTGAAATTTTTGTAGTTGCCTGATTTATCAGGCTTAATTTTTAAATAGGAGGTTTAATAAAGTATGTACAAAATTTTGGTAACAGATCCGCTTTCAGAAGAAGGATTAAAACTTCTTAAAGACAGGAAAGATATAGAATTAATAATTAATACTAAATTTTCTAAGGAAGAGCTTTTAAAAGAAATACCTCAGTATGATGTTTTACTTGTAAGAAGTGAAACAAAAGTAACTAAAGATGTTATAAGCGCAGCATCCAAGTTAAGGATAATCGGACGGGCAGGAGTGGGAGTTGATAATGTTGATGTTGAAGCAGCTTCCAAAAAAGGTATAATTGTTATGAATACTCCTGAAGGAAATACAATATCCACTGCAGAACTTTCTTTTTCAATGTTAATGAGTCTTGCCAGAAATATCCCTCAGGCAAATAATTCTTTAAAAACAAAAAAATGGGAAAGAAAACTTTTTATTGGATCAGAATTAAAAGGTAAAGTGCTGGGGATAATAGGATTGGGCAGAATAGGTTTTGAAGTGGCAAAACGCGCCAGAGCGTTCGACATGAAGCTTTTAGCTTTTGATCCTTTTATTTCTATTGAAAAAGCTGAATCTATTGGTATTAAATTAGTTGAACTGGATGAGCTTTATTCCTCTTCAGACTTTATTACTATTCATACACCTTTAAATAACCAGACAAAATATTTAATTGATGAGAATGCAATTTCTAAAATGAAACCTCAGGTTAGAATAATAAATTGTGCAAGAGGAGGAATTGTAAAAGAAGAAGCTCTTTATGAAGCTTTAAAAAATAAAAAAATATCTGGAGCAGCTCTTGATGTGTTTGAACAGGAACCGCCTCTGGATAGTCGTTTGCTTGAACTTGATAATTGCGTGGTTACGCCGCATTTAGGAGCATCAACTACAGAAGCTCAGCAAAATGTTGCTGTTGATATAATTAAGCAGGTAATCGATGCTTTATTTGAATGCAGAATCGTAAATGCAATTAATGTTCCCTGTGTTGATCCATCTTTGTATAAAGAACTTACACCGTATATTGATCTTGCAGAAAAAATGGGATTATTCCAGGGACAGCAGATGGCAGGACATTCACGAAAAATTGAGATTAAATACAGCGGTGAAATAGCGCAGTATAATGTAAAACCTGTTACAACTGCTTTTATTAAAGGATTTTTACAGCCAATTTTAAAAGATACAATTAATTATGTTAATGCTCCATTTATTGCAAAAGAAAGAAATATAGAAATTGTTGAGCAGAAAACAACAGAAGCTTCTGATTTTACAAATCTGATTTCAGTTAAAATTGAAACTGATAAATCAGAAAGCTATATAACAGGATCATTATTAGATAAAAAATTACCCCGTATAATAAAAATAGACGAGTTTGTTGTGGATATTATTCCAAAAGGCAATTTACTTATATGTTCAAATTTAGATATTCCTGGTATAATAGGTAAACTTGGAACATTACTTGGAAATAATAATATTAATATCGCTGGAATGCGTTATGGCAGAAAAGAAAAAGGCGGATTAGCTCTTTCACTTTTTGTTATAGATGGTGAAATCACATCTAATATTTTAGAAGACATCAAAAAGATAGATGGGATTAAAGGAGTTAAGACTGTATCATTATAATAAAGAGGGGGAGGAGAATGTATAAAAAAAAATTTATATTTATATTTTTATTAATTTTTATTTTATATAATAGAAACACTATTTTAGCAGTACCTCCTGTAATAAATTCTGTTTTCCCAAAAGCTGGTTTTAATAATAAAGCTACTGATATTACAATTACCGGGGAAAAATTTGATACTAGCTGTAAAGTATATATTAATCCCATGAATCCTTCTGTTGTTAATTCTTCATTTGTTGGCTTAAAACCTACTGACATATTTATTTCAGGAAATTTTGCTTATGTTACATCTGCTCCCGAGGGACCTGGATATATAACGGGATTATATATATTAAATATCAGTAATCCAAACAATCCAATACAAGTTGGGACAGTTTTTGGTTTAGATCATCCTAATGATGTTTATGTGTCAGGAAATTATGCATATATAGCAGATGGATATTCAGGTTTACAGATAATAGATATTCTTAATCCGGCAAATCCTCAAGTAATAAAAACCGTTGACACTCCCGGTTTTGCTGCCAGTGTATATGTATCAGGGAATTATGCATATGTTGCTGATGTAGAGTCTGGTATACAGATAATAGATATTGGGACTGAATCCATAAAAGAAACTATAAACCCTGGAGAATATGAATATGTTTCTGATGTTTATGTAAAGGGAGATTATCTTTATGCAACAGTTAATAACTATGATTATACAAAACCAAGACCTGGATATTTATGGAAAATTTCTGTTAATGATATAATTAATAAAATAATTAATAATATAAATAATATAGATATAAAAAAAATTAAAATCACAGAAGATACTGACCTTTATGATGTATATATAGAAAAAGATTTGTTTTATTTTACAACTGTTAGTGGTTTAATTGTTGGAGATATAAATGTTTCTGATGAATTTTATGAAAAAAATTTTTTAAATATTGAATTTGATGTTCCACAGGTTGATCAAAGACTTGGCGATTTCTGTATATCAGGTAAATATGCATATATCCCTGGTAAGTATGGACTAAATATTGTAGATGTAAGTAATCCTTCTGATCTTAAAAAAGTTGCCAGAATTGATACAGGTAGAGTCAATTATGTAACTTCTGCTGTGTATGTTTCAGGCAAATATGCTTATACAACAGTGACTGATAATAATACTGTTGGGATTTTTCAGGTGATAGATATAACCAGTCCGGTTAATCCCAGCAGGGTCAGTAATGTAGAAACACCCGGGTTTGCTAATGATGTTGATATCTCTGTCTTCGGCCTAAATTCATATGCATATGTTACATATGCATATCGGTCAGATAGTTCGGGAATACAGGTAATAAACATTAATGATCCTAAAAATCCTATTAAACTAAGTAGTTATATTACACCTGGTTATGTTAAAAAAGTACGTATATTGAATAATTATGCTTATTTAATAAATTGGGGAGAACTACAGATAATAGACATAAGTGTTCCTTATGTTCTTTCTAAGGCTGGCAATATAAATCTTCTTGTTTATTCTACTAATGATATAGATGTCTCTGGTAATTATGCTTATGTAACTTATAGAGATATGACAAAAGGATTATTTGTAATAGATATTACTGATCCTAAAAGTCTAAAAATAATAGGGACTTTAAATACGCTTAGTAAAGCTTCAGGTCTTCATGTATCGGGTAATTATGCATATGTAGCAGATGGAGTTTCAGGATTAAGAATAATAGATATTTCAAATAAAACAGCCCCTAATATTAAAAGCAGTATATATTTGGATTATTATTTGAATAATTATGATGAAGCTGAAGATATTTATGTATCTGGTGATTATGCTTATGTTACTACTTTCAATGAATTTTACGGGTTATATATTATCAATATAAGTGATCCATCAAACCCTATTATTAAAAGTAAATTAATAATGCCTAAAGGATATTACCGTATATATGTGAAAGATAATTATGCATATATATCAAATGCTGGATTACTTAGCACCAGAGCAGATAATATGGGTATTTATATAATAGATATCAATGACCCAAGTAAGCCCTATATTATAAGCAGTGGAAATACTCCGGGTGATTCTCAAAACCTTATTGTCACAGATAACAATATTTACGCTGCAGATGGTTATGCTGGTTTGCAGGTATTTGATAAAAAAAGTTTTTTAACCAGTTGTACCCCTGTTTTTTTTACTAATGAAACTAAATTGACAACAGAGATACCATCGCTTTTGAATGGCGGCAGATACAACATTAAAATTAGAAATTCTTTAAACGAGCAGGCACTTTTATATAATGGTTTTAGAGTTATATCAGATAGTTATTTACCAACATTAAAAGCAGCACCCCAGCTACCTCTTTCTGGTAAACTTAAAGCTCCTATAACTGTTAATTTTACTGCAGAAATAAATGATCCTGAAGCTTCTCCTATTATAAACTACGAGTGGGATTTAGATGGTGATGGGAATTTTGAAAAAACAACAACAACTGATACTGCAAATATTACATATTATTCAGAAGGTACATATACCCCTAAAGTAAGAATAACAGATACTGATGGAGTCATAACAGAAGCTGCAAACACGGTTGTTGTCTTACCACCAAATCTACCACCTACTATAACATCTTTCACATCTTCTGAACTTTTAGGAAATAAATCATTATCTGTAACTTTTACTTTAAAAGCATCAGATGATGACATTATTACACGTTGTGATTTGGATCTTAATGGTGATGGTAATTATGAAACTATATATAATACTAATAGTCCCTCCATTGATATAACCACCAGCCTTTACAAATATGAAAATTTCGGTTTATATAATGCTAAAGCTAGAATTACAGATAACGATGGAGTAACAGCAGAAGCTGCGATTACCATAAATGTAACAGGAGATCCTGGAATAACTTCTATTGACCCTAATAATGGTGCTAATGATAAAACAACCTCTATTACAATTAATGGTAAGGCGTTTGATCCAACATGTAATGTTTATATTGCGGCTGCTGCATCTCCTAATATTATTGGAAATGTAAAACCCGATAATGCATATTTTAAAAATGTATTCATATCTAATAATTATGCTTTTGTAACAGATATAAATGACTTATATAATGATTTACGAATAATAGACATTAGTGATCCAAAAAAACCCACAATAGAAAGCACTGTAGATATTACCGGGCAAGTTTCAGAAGTATATGTATCAGGAAATTATGCTTATGTAACAAGCACAAGCAATGATGGATATTTATATATAATAAAAATTAAGGAATATAATAAATATTTAAAAAAAGATATAATTAATCCACGAATTATTAATAGTATAGGACCTTTTAGTATAGGACCTTTTAGTAAAAATGTTTATGTTTGTGTTTTAGAAGATTATATTTATGTAGCAAGTAGTAATAAATTATATATATATTCCTATTCAAATTCAAAAAATACGGTTTCTTTTGTAAAGTATTTTGTTATTGATGGTTATGCTTCAGGAGTATATATATCAGGAAATTATGTTTATGTAACAAGCAATAATATATCAAATTATAATCTAGGGATAATAGATATAAGTGATATAAAAAATGCTTATATTGTGAAAAATGTAACTGTTTCTGGTTATGCTTCAGGAGTATATATATCAGGAGATTATGCTTATATAGCGAATAATAATAGTCTTCAAATAATTGATATTAGCAATCCTAATATTCCTATTATAGCAGGTAGTGTATCCACTCCTTCCCTTGCTGCCAGTGTATACATTGATGGTAACTATGCATATGTTACTTGCTGGGAAAAAGGATTAATAATAATAGATATTAGTAATCCTACAATAGCTGTTATAACAGCTATTGTAGATACCCCTGGCTTTGCGAATAGTGTCAATGTATCAGGAAATTATGCTTTTGTTGCGGATTATTCGGGAGGTTTACAAATAATAGATATCAATAATCGTGCAAATCCAGGTGTAACAAGTAATGAGTGTGAATCAGTAAAATTTGTTGATTCTAACCAAATGACAGCAGATGTACCTAAAGGATTAAAAAAAGGTAAATATGATATTATTGTTGCTAATGGTACTGGACAAAAATCTAATAATAGTGATTTTACAGTACTCGATCCGCTAAATCAAAAACCCACTATAAATTTAACCGCAGATATTGATAATGGGTATCCACCTTTATATGTAACTTTTACTGCAAAAGCATCAGATTTAGATGGCAATATTATACGTTATAGATGGGATTTTAATAATGATGGTATTTATGATGAAATTTTATATACTTCCAGCACATTGGATTACAAATCTAAAATTTTTTATAATCCTGGTGTATACACGGTTAAAGTAAATGTTACTGATAATAATAAAGAAGAATCTGAAGCTAGTATAAATATAGATGTTAAAGGTTATCCCAAAATAAGTTCGATTGATCCCAATTATGGGTATAACAATTTAGACACAGATATCACAATCAAAGGTGAAAATTTTGATAACACATGTAAAGCATATATTACACCGAGCAATTTTTCTCCTATAGTTGGGAACTATCTTTATAATCCTGGTACCAGTTTTATCAATGATTTGTATATATCCGGTCCATATGCTTATGTGGCTGATAAAAATTATGGTTTACAAATAATAGATATCGTTAATCCTATTAATCCAAAAATAGTTGGAAGTGTATCTATTCAGAATAGTGCTAATGATGTATATATATCAGGAAATTATGCTTATGTTGCTGATAATGATACGGGTGTACAAATAATAAATATCAGTGATCCCACTAAACCAGGGATAAGAAGTACTGCATATACTCCTGGTAGTGCTTCCGGAGTATATGTATCAGGGAATTATGCTTATGTGGCAGACGGTTTTTATGGTTTACAAATAATAGATATCAGTAATCCTTATTTTCCTAAACGAATTGGAAGTGTGGACACTCCTGGTAATGCTACTAGAGTATATGTATCAGGGAATTATGCTTATGTGGCAGACGGTTTTTATGGTTTGCAGATAATAGATATCAGTAGTCCAGCTCTTCCTAAACTAATTGGAAGTGTGGACACTCCTGGTAATGCTACTGATGTATATGTATCAGGGAATTATGCTTATGTGGCAGACGGATCTAATGGTTTGCAGATAATAGATATCAGTAGTCCAGCTAACTCCTCTTTAAAAACTACTGTAACCATCGCTGGTTATACTTCTGGAGTATATATATCAGGGCAATATGCTTATTTAGCAAATGGGGATAATGTGAATAATGTGGATATTGGTTTTTTACAAATAATAGACATCAGTGATCCCCTGAATCCTAGATTGTTTGGTAGTGTGTATACCCCTGGTTTTGCTCAAAATATTTTTATAGCTGGAAAATATGTTTATGTAGCAGATAGTAATTATGGGTTACAAATAATCAATAAATTGAGCGCTGGTTCTATTTGTGAACCAATATCTTTTGATAATAACACACAACTTACAGCTAAAGTACCAAAGGGTTTAATGCCTGGAGGATATAATATAACTGTTTTCAATAATGAAGGATATAAATCTTTTTATCAATTTACTGTATATGATGCTCAAAATCAACCCCCTGATATTACATCTTTAAAAGCAGATCCCATTAATGGGGATGCTCCTTTATTAGTTAATTTAATTGCAGATGCATCTGATATTGATGGAGATATAATAAGTTATGAATGGTTTTTCGGGGATGGGTCATCCAATATTACTACAAATATAAATAATACAAAACATCTCTATACTAAACCTGCTGCATACTATGCACAGGTGAGAGTTACTGATAATGACGGAGCTCAAACAATAAAAGGTGTTAATATAAATGTAACCGCAAATCAATCTCCTCAAGTATATTTATCTGCAAATCAATATTATGGGAAAGTGCCTTTAACAATAAGTTTTACCGCTAATTCTTTTGATAGCGATGGTAACATTATTAAGTATGAATGGGATTTCAATGGTGACGGGATATATGATAGTACAATAAATTCAAATTTAGATACACTGAATGTAGATTATACTTATGAAACCTCTGGAACATACTATAGTTCTGTAAAAGTTATTGATAATGATGGTGCTAGTGGTCAAAGTTATACTGCTATTGTAGTTAATTCAAATCAACCTCCTCAAGTATATTTATATGCAAATCCAAATTATGGGAAAGCACCTTTATTGGTAAATTTTTATGCTTCTGCTTTTGATAATGATGGCAATATTACAAAATACGAATGGGACTTTAATAATGACGGCATTTATGAAACTACTTCTTCCGACGCTTATTATATAAGTAATATTTATAATACAACCGGTACATATATTGCCAATGTAAAAGTTACAGATGATGATAATGCTGAGGCAATTAGTACCGCAGTAATTAATGTATTACAAGAAAATAAAATACCCGCAGTAACTTTATATACATCCCCAGGTTCCGGAGATTTACCATTACTTATAAATTTTTATGCCATTGCATCGGATATTGATGGTATTGTTATTCGCTATGAGTGGGATTTTGACGGGGATGGGAATATTGATACGATCACTGATGAAGGTAATGCTAATTATACTTATACAAAAGCAGGTATATATAATGCCAGAGTAAAAGTTATGGATAATGATGGAGCTAGCGCAGAAAATGCAGCTATGGTTAGGGCAATAAAGGATCCTCCTGCAATATATTCGATTACTCCCAATTTCAGTTATAATGACTCAACTTCCAATATTACAATAAATGGATTAAATTTTGATTCAACTTGCAGAATATATATGGGGCAAAGTAATTATTTTATTGCAAGCAAAATAAAAACACCGGGGCATCCTTATAATATAAAAGTATCCGGAAATTATGCTTACGCAGCCAGCTATGATTCAGGCTTACAAATAATTGATATAAGTGATACATCAAATATTAAAGTAGTTGGAGGTGTTGATACTTCCAGTGCTGCTGTAAGTGTGAGCCTGTCAGGTAATTACGCTTATGTTGCAGATGGAGAATCTGGTTTATATATAATAGATGTTTCTGATGCTGCCAATCCCATGATAGTGGGAACGGCAAACACTCCCGGGTCTGCTTATAATGTGTATGCATCAGGCAATTATGCATACATGGCTTCGTACGATTCAGGATTGCAGGTAATAGATTGCAGTGATATAACAAATCCCAAAATAGTAAGCAGTATTAAAACTTACGGATATACTTACGATGTATTTATATCCGGAAATTATGCATATGTGGCTGATGGATATAATGGATTAACAATAATAGATATAAGTGATGCATCTAATCCTAAAATAACAGGTAATGTGGATACTCCTGGGTTTGCTTTAAGTGTGAATATATCCGGAAAATATGCATATATAGCTGATGGTGACAGCGGATTGGAAATAATAGATATAAGTGATGCAGCTAATCCTACGATAATAAAAACTATTAATACACCTGGTTATGCATGGAATGTCTCTATATTGAATAATTATGCATATGTTGCAGACGGATTTGCCGGTGTACAAATAATAGATATAAGTTTCCCTGAAAATTCCCAGATAATAGGCAGTATAAATATTCCCGGATTTTTTTCAAATATAGATATTTCTGGAAAATATGCTTATGTTATAGATGTGTTTAACGCAATACAATTAATTGATATAAGTAATTCAACCAATCTCAGTATGGTAAGCACTGTGAATACATCTAACTATACTTCAGATTTAAAAGTTTCCGGAAATTATGCTTATGTGGCTGATGGAGATAATGGGCTGAAAATAGTAGATTTTAGTGATGCAGCTAATCCTATTATAGTAGGCAGCATTGATACCCCTGGGACTGCAATAGGTATAAGCATTTTCGGAAATTATGCTTATGTGGCTGATAGGGACAGCGGATTGGAAATAATAGATATCTCTGATGCAGCTAATCCTACGATAACAGGTAGTATTGATACCCCTGGAATTGCAATAGGTATAAGCATTTCCGGGAATTATGCTTATGTTACTGATGGTGACAGCGGATTGGAAATAATAGATATCTCTGATGCGGCTAATCCTACGATAACAGGCAGTATTGATACTCCAGGAACTGCAATAGGTATAAGCATTTCCGGGAATTATGCTTATATAGCTGATGGTGACAGCGGATTGGAAATAATAGATATAAGTGATGCAGCTAATCCTGTAATAGCAGGTAATATAGTTCTCCCTGATTTTACTTATGATGTGAGTGTATCAGGGAAATATGCTTATGTAGCTAATAGGGATAATGGATTAAAAATAATAGATATCAGTGATTTAGCTAATCTTAAAATAATAGGCAGTGTGGACACACCTGGATTTGCAATAGGTGTTTATATATCCGGAAATTATGCTTATATAGCTGATAATAATAAAGGACTGCAAATAATAGATATTACTGATGCAGCTGATCCTAAGATAGTAGACAATGTGTCTACACTTAGAAGTGCTAATAAAGTTTATGTTTCAGAAAATTACATCTATGTGGCAGATGGGGGAGCAGGCCTTCATGTATTTAATAAATTAAATTCAGAATATATTTGTAATCCAACAAGCTTTGTTAATGATAAAACTCTAAATACTTATGTACCAATGGGATTTATTCCAGGTAAATATTATGTCAAAATAATTGATTCAAATGGTAAAAAAGCTGTAAGTTATGATGCTTTTAAAATATTAAGTAATTCATTTAATGTACCCCCTCAAGTAGACTTGACGGCTGTTCCTGATACAGGCAAAGCACCGCTTTCTGTTACATTTACAGCAAATGCATTGGATTCCGATGGTACTATAATAGGCTATGATTGGGATCTGGACAGCGATGGTAATTACGAGATTTTAAATAGCAGCAGCAATACTATGAACTATACATATAATAATCAGGGCAGTTATAATGCACGCGTAAGAGTGACGGACAATGACAGTGCGATTGGAGAAGCTGGCATTGCTATTAATGTCTTTCCGCCTAACGTGCCTCCTCAAGTAAACTTGAGTGCTGTTCCTGATACAGGCAAAGCACCGCTTTCTGTAACATTCACGGCAAATGCATTGGATTCCGATGGTACTATAATAGGCTATGATTGGGATCTGGACA
>CAYWFU010000002.1:109184-130335 GCA_964457585.1 uncultured bacterium
AAGAGTGACGGACAATGACAGTGCGATTGGAGAAGCTGGCATTGCTATTAATGTCCTGCCGCCTAATGTACCTCCTCAAGTAAGCCTTGATGCAGATCGTGAAATTATTAATATTCCGTTTCCAATAACATTTACAGCTAATGCCATAGATTCTGATGGTTATATCACAAGATATGACTGGGATTTGGATGGTGATGGAAATTTTGAAAATACAACAACAAATAATATTGTCAGTTATATATATAATAAAAAAGGCTCCTATAATATACGAGTATTAGTTACAGATAATGATGGCGCTATACAGGAAGCCAATATAATAATTAAAGCATTAGCTTTTCCTGAGATAATTTCAATTGAACCAAATTATAATTATAATTATCAAAATACTTTTACTTCAATTAATGGTAAAAATTTTGATACCACATGTAGATTATATATAAGTCCCGGCGGCCCATATTCTTTAGGAAACATTACTTTATCAGGAGAAATTTCAGGTTTTCATTTTTCAGATAATTATGCTTATGTAACATATACAAAATTGGATAGCTCTAACTTATATGAAAGCGCAGGATTGCAAATAATTGATATTAAAAATTCAAATAAACTCAAAGTAATTAGTAATATAGATATTCCTGGCTGGGACTTACGTTTAAATGTTTTAAATAATTATGCTTATGTAATATATAATGCAATGCCTGGACCTCAATTGCAGATAATTGATATAAATAATCCTGAGAATCCAAACTTACTGGGGAATATTACTTTGAATGGTTATTTTATTAATGCTTTTAATGTATCAGAAAAGTACGCATACATAGCAAATAATTTATCAGAACTCCAGATTCTTGATATAAGCGATTCAAGTAATATTAACAGTATAGGAAGTGTGAATATAACTGGAAGTGCCAAAAATATTTATATATCAGAAAATTATGCATATGTAGCATATATAGAATATGGTGAATTTAATCAGATTAATTCAGGTTTACAGGTAATAGATATAAGTGATCCAGCTAATCTGGTAATAGTTAATAATATTCCTCTCTCGGGAGGTGAAATTAGTTGTTTTTATACTAATGGAACTTTTATGTATATAATGCTTGATCAGCAGCTTAAATCAAATTTAAATATTATAGATATAAGTGTACCGGGAAATCCTGTAATAATAAATTCCGGGATAAATCTTCCTGTAACTCCAAAGGATATTTATGTATTAGATAATTATATTTATATAGCAGATACTTCATCAGGATTAAAAATAATAGATATAAGCAATCCTAACAATCCTTATGTGGTTGGCGGTACGGCAACGATTGGTATACCTTCGGCTATTCATGTATCAGGGAATTATGTTTATACCATATATACCGGTTGGAATGTTTCAGGAATGCAGATAATAGATGTCAGCGTCCCAGATAATCCAAAAACAGAAGGAAATATACAGACTTCTATGTATACATGGAACGTTTATCTGTCAGGTATCTATGCTTATATAGCTGATGGAACAGCAGGATTAAAAATTGCAGATGTAAGTGTTCCGGGTAATACCAAAATACTTGGGTCGATTGATACGCTTGGAGAAGCTTGCAATGTATTCATATCAGGCAGCTATGCGTATGTGGTTAATCGTAATTCAATGGGCAGTTTACAACAAAAAACTTTAGGGTTGAAAATAATAGATATAAGCAATCCTGAAAATCTATATATTGTTGGTGGAGTAGATATGCAGGATATTCCTTATGCTGTTTATGTGTCGGGAAATTATGCTTATCTGGCTAATGGAACCGCAGGGCTAAAAATAATAGATATCAGTGTTCCTTACGATCCAAAAATAGTAAGCAGTATTGATACACCTGGTGTAGCACGCGGAATAACCATATCAGGAAATTATGCTTATGTGGCTGATGGTAAATCGGATTTTGATATGAATCCTGTTTCATATACCGGATTACATATAATAGATATAAAAGACCCTTTAAATCCGACTTTATTAAACAGCATAGATACACCAGGGGAGCCTTATAGTGTATATTTGACAGAAAATTATGCCTATCTTGCTGATGGTTCTTTTGGATTACAAATATTAGATATTACTGATCCTGTAAATACGAAAATAATAAGTAATTTTAATAGTATCATAAATCCATGGAGTCCTTCACGGAGTGTATATGTATCAGGAAATTATGCTTATCTGGCTAACACTGCTTCAGGAATACAGGTAATAGATATTAGTAATCCGTATCTACCTATTCTTGTGAGCAATCTATCAAATTCCGGCTGGGCGCTGGATGTTCAGGGAACGAAAAATTATGTTTATGTGGCAAATGGTTTAAGGGGATTACAGATACTTGATAAATTAAGTCTGGGAACCCTTTGTCAGCCTGTAAATTTTATTGATAGTACAAAAATTAACACAATAATACCAGCAAGATTAATGTCCGGTAAATATAATATTAAAATAATTAATTCTTCACAGGATGAATCTGTTTTCTATAATGGATTTAAAGTTTTAAAATCATTTGTCATGCCGCCTTTTGTAAATTTATTTGTAGATACTGTTTCAGGGAAAGCTCCTTTAAAAGTAAATTTTTATGCTTCTGCTTTTGATTTAGATGGCAATATCGTGCGTTATGAGTGGGACCTTAATGGGGATGGAAATTTTGAGACCATAACCGTCGACGATACAGTAAGTTATACGTATGATTTACAGGGTTATTATTTTGCACGTGTAAGAGTTACGGATAATGACGGTACAACAGGAGAAGCAAGTGTAGTAATAAATGTACTGCCAGCGAACATACCGCCTGATGTTACTCTCACTGCTATTCCAGATACAGGCAAAGCACCGCTTTCTGTGACATTCACAGCAAATGCATTTGATTTTGACGGATATATTATTAAATATGATTGGGATATGGATAGTGATGGAAATTATGAAATCACTAACAGCAGTAATTCAATCAACTTTATATATGACAATCAAGGCAGTTATACTGCACGTGTAAGAGTAACGGATAATGACAATGCAACAGGAGAAGCAAGTGTAGTAATAAATGTACTGCCAGCGAACATACCGCCTGATGTTACTCTCACTGCTATTCCAGATACAGGCAAAGCACCGCTTTCTGTGACATTCACAGCAAATGCATTTGATTTTGACGGATATATTATTAAATATGATTGGGATATGGATAGTGATGGAAATTATGAAATCACTAACAGCAGTAATTCAATCAACTTTATATATGACAATCAAGGCAGTTATACTGCACGTGTAAGAGTAACAGATAATGACAATGCAACAGGAGAAGCAAGTGTAGTAATAAATGTACTGCCTGCAATATCAATTCCGAAAATTACTTCTATCGTACCGGATTATGGTTATAATTATTCAAGTACCTTTATATCAATGTATGGTGAAAATTTTGATACTACCTGTAAAATATATATTTCTCCTGGGTATCCATATATAGTAAATAATATAAATACTATTTATTATGCATATGATGTTAAAGTATCGGGAAATTATGCTTATGTTGCAGATGGAGCATCAGGACTACAGATAATTGATATCAGTGATTCAACAAATTTTAAAATAATAGGTAGGGTAGATACTCCAGGGAATGCTGCAGGTATCGATGTATCAGGAAATTACGCTTATGTTGCAGATGGAGTATCAGGACTACAGATAATTGATATCAGCGATTCAACTAGTTTTAAAATAATGGGGAGCATTAATACTCCTGGAAATTGTTTAAAAGTGTATATATCGGGAAATTATGCATATGCAGCAGACGGACTGAATGGTTTGCAGATAATAGATGTTACTAACCCGCTTAACCCGGTTATAGCCGCAAACGCAGAAACTCCAGGAAATGCTGTAGGAGTAAATTTATCAGGGAATTATGCATATGTGGCCGATAGCTCGAGCGGATTACAAATTATAGATATTACAAATCCACTAATGCCTGTCATAATAGGCAAAGTAAATACTCCTGGAAACGCTATGGGTATAGATATATCAGGTAATTATGCTTATGTTGCCGACGGCATGACAGGTTTGCAAGTTATTGATATTACAAATCTATTCAAACCGGTTATTATTAGTAATTTGGATACTCCCGGAAATGCTCGTAATATTAGCATTTCAGGTAATTATGCATTCATAGCAGATAATAAGAAAGGCTTACAGATAATAAATATCGAAAATCCATTTAACCCTGTTTCTGTCAATAATATAGCTACTCCCGGCCCTGCTGTAGGAATTTTTATATTAAATGACTATGCTTATGTGGCGGAAAAAACGAAAGGATTACAGATAATAAATATTAAATCTGTTTTCAATCCTGGTTTAATTTCTGAAATTGATACTCCCGGACGTGCTTTAGGAGTAATAACATCAGGAAATTATGCATATATAGCTGATGGAGGAAAAGGGCTGGAAATAATAAATATGAATGATAAAAAAATAATAGGATCTATTGATACACCGGGATACGCAACAAATTTATATGTATCAGAAAATTACGCATACCTGGCAGACGGTGCTTCCGGTTTACAGATAATAGATATTACAAATAATTCAACTCCTGCAATAATAAGCAGCGTAGATACTCAGGGAGTGCTTTCAGATGTCGTAATATCAGGAGATTATGCTTATGCAGCAGATGGCTGGAGAGGATTAGAGATAATAGATATTAAAGACCCATATAATCCAGGCATAAAGAGTTTTATAAATACTCCCGGGTCAGCTTTATCGGTATATATATCAGGTTATTATGCTTATGTTGCTGATGGTTTAAAAGGTTTACAGATTATAAATATTCAAGATCCATTTAATCCGAAATTAGCAGGTAATATAGATACCCCCGGGAATTCTAATGATATATGTGTATCAGGCGATTATGCTTATATTGCTGACGGATCATCGGGTTTGCAAATTATAGATATAAAAAATCCATTAAACCCGACAATAATAGCCAATATAGATACTCCAGATTCCGCTTACTCTGTCACTGTCTCAGGTAATTATGCTTATATTGCTGATGGTTTGAATGGTTTGCAGGTTATAGACATCAGAGATCCGATTAAACCTGTATTGGTTGGAAGTATATATACATTTGATTCTGTACGTAATGTATACATAAATGAAAATTACATTTATCTGGCAAATTATTCCTCAGGAATAAATATACTTCATAAATTAAGCACTGGAACTGCTTGTATCCCTGCAACTTTTATAAACAGAGAACTTCTAACAACAACAGTTCCCATGGGACTTTTGCCAGGAAAATACAATTTAAAAGTAATTAATTCTTTGGATGAACAGGATATTCTTTATAACGGTTTTACAGTTTTGAATAAAAATTGATTACTGCTGTGTCAGACTAATGGCAGTAACTTAAGGGTTTTTTAATGTTTTTATGGTTTTTTATTATTTGTAGTTGCTTGATTTATCAAGCTTTTTTTATGTTCGATAAATCGAACAACTACAATTTTATATCTTAAGTTACTGCCATTGACCATAATTAGACGGAGGAGGGGAAAATGATACAAGCCCATGATAATTCTATTCCATCGAATGCTTTTAATTTTTTTGATTTAAAACCTTCCGCATATATTGCAATTGATCTGGCAGGTGAGATAGTTTACTGCAATGACTCGTTCACCAAAATTTTTTCATTGGACAAAAGAACTGTAGTGCATCATTTATTAACAGAATTTTTTCTTCAGTCTGATGGCGAGGGCGTACTTACTTTTGCCAATATCCAGAAAAGACTTCAGGAAGCAGATAATTTTGAATTGGATGCCTGCATTAAAAAGAGCTCCTCAAATATTCAGTCTGTCAAACTTTATATAACAAAATTATCTAAAGAGGGGAAAAAATTTATTTCCATAAAAGTAACAGTTAATGCTGATCAGGCAATTACAGACAAAAAAAAATTAAAATTAATGCAAAAAGCGCAATCTTTAAGCGGAGATACTGATCATATATTATATGCTGCAGCGCAATCAGTTTATGATGAATTGCAGGGATATTTTGTTATTATAAAAACAAAAAAAAACAATGAACTTTTTTTTAGATCAGGATTTAATATCCCTGATGAACTTAAAGAACAAAAAGTTGAACTTATAGAAACAAGTATTTGCAAACCCATTTTTTCAATAAAAAAGCCTCTGATATTAAATAATCTTACAATTGATAAACCTCAAATTAAAGATCCAATAATAGAAAAATATAAAATAAATTCCTTTTTAGGTGTCCCGTTTTTTAACCATAATCAGGAAGTAATGGGAGTATTTGCTCTTTATGATTTTAATAACAGAAATTTTGGAGCAAAAGATGTAAGAGTAATGGATATGTTTGTTTCCAGAATTGCTGAAGAATTGCATCGTGAAAATACTGCTAAAGTCTTGCAGGAAACATCGGATAATAAAAGCGAAATTGATAATAAAACATCAAAATCCAGATTCAGTCCAATAAAAGATGTCGAAAGGTATGTAAAAAAAGTTTCAGGTGTGGATATGAAAAATATAGATACACAGCAATTGTCTTCTAAAAAAACTTATGCTAAAGAAGGTGATATCAATAAAAAAGTTGATATTCATCCTGAAGAAAATAACACTCAGAAAAAAAATAATGAAGAAAAAAAATCTGAATCTGCTGAATCAGTCGAAAACCCAATGCAGAAGGAGAAAAAACCTGTAAATTTGAGTGAATTAATTGAAAAGATGAAGAGCACCATTGAATCTGACTCACTACTTATTAACTGGAAAAATGTAAAAGATTTATCGGAAATGCCTATTATGAATATACAAAATTTGATTAAACAGATAGAAGATGAAGCTGTTTGTGTTGGTGTTATTCATGAAAAAGAATTGATATATGCAAATAATGCTTTTTTAAAACTTAAAGAATGTAAAATAGATAAAGTATATAAGGAAATGGCAGAAAAAAATTTATTATCTTCACCTAAAATACTTGAAGAAGAAAAAAAGAATTTGGAATTAAAAGAAAAAGATATATTAAATCATTATTTTTTTAAAATGTCCAGTCCAGGCGGGGAATCTTTTGTTGGAGATATTTCAATAGGCAGGATTATTTTGAATGATAAAAAATTTTTAGAAATTATTGTTGGAAAAATTAATTCTTTTTCTATGTTAATGGGTTTTGCAGGAATTCCTATAGCATCTATTTTTCATTCATCTAAGGGTAAGGAAAGAGTTGAAGAGGCAGATTTAAAGGAAAAAATATATAATGAAATAGGGAATAAGCAAATTTATTTCGGTAAATTGATGGATGTAATTAATAATGTAATACAGAATTCAGGCAGTATGGATAAGTAGTTAATTATTGCTAACTTCCGGCAAAACAAATGAAAATATTGAACCTATCCCAATTGTGCTTTCAACTTCAATTGGCACTTTATGTAAATTTAATACATCTTTTACTATAGATAATCCAATACCTGTACCATCGAATTTTCTAGTAGAACTGGAATCCGCCTGATAAAAACGATGGAAAATTTTATCTATTGTTTCAATGGGAATCCCTATCCCTTTATCAATTACAGAAATTTTAATATATTTTTTCTTAAAATCAATATAGCAGTCATTGCGATTAGGACAATTAATAAATTTAATATCTTCACCTGAAATTTTTTCAATTTTTATTATTATTTCTCCCTTATCAGTAAATTTTATGGCATTTCCGATTAAATTTATTAAAACAAGATTTATTTTCTCATCATCTCCAAGAACTTTTACATGTTTATTTAAATTATTCTGTAAAACTAGTTTTAATCCTTTAGATGTTGCAAGCGGAGTCATTTCATTTATGCGGTGTTTAATTAATGATTCCGGATTGAATTCTGTAATATTGAATTGCAGTACAGTTCGTTCAAGTTTTGTAGATATTAAAAGATTGTTTATTAAAAAAATTAATCGTTCGGTATTACGCAGAATAATATATAATTTATCTATTTGATCATTTGTTAATGCTCCGAATTTTTTTTCTAAAAATAAATGAGTATATCCTTTTATGGAAGTAAGCGGTGTCCTGAGTTCATGTGAAATATTTGCAAGGAAATCAGATTTCATTTGATCTAATGATTGCAATTCATCATTTGCTTTTTCAAGATTTTTTAATGAATGCTGAACTGTATAATTTAATTCAGCATTCTCTATGGCAACTGCTGCCTGACTGGCTATAATTGTAACCAGTTCTTGTTCATATTTACCAAATTTGTTGGGTTTATTATGAGAAAGAAGAAGCATACCTTTTAATTTATTTCTATATGTAATTAAAGGGACACCAAGAAAGCTTGTTATTTTGACATGTCCTTCAGGAATACCAACTGACCGAGGATCTTTTTTTAAATTTTGTATACATAAAGGCTTTTTCGTATTCATAATAACTCTATAAATTCCTGTTCCTTTAGGTTCGGCTTTTACATCCTTTTTTGATATCCCGGAAAGCCCGGCAAATTTATATGAATATTTGCCATCTTTTTTTTCAATCATTAAAAGTGCAGAAGCTTGAGCTTTTGTTAATTGGCGTGACATATCTGCAATCATCTGAAGCAGCCTATCTATTTTAAATTCGGATGATAAAGCAATGCCGACTTGAGTTAAGCTTTCAAGGTCTTTAACATGTTTTGTTAATTCTTTGCATTTATAATTGATATTTTTTTTTTTTGAGATTTTGTGGTTCATAATGTATAATTATATAACACTAATTTAGAAAATTGTAAATTTTTTATTGAATTTTTTAAAAATTGGATAAATCATATGACCAAAGTTAACATTAGTATCTCTGGTATGAGTTGTGCATCCTGAAAATCTATATCCCCGATAAAACATGTCGGGGATGACATGCAGGAGGTTGTGTCATTCCCGATGCTATGAAGATAGGAGACAGGAAATCATAACCAAACTTAACAATGACAAAAGCAGCTTGATAATTGTTTGGGCATTTATTGGAATTTGGAGCTTATTTGTTTTTTTGGTGCTTGTATTTATTTTGGGATTTGAGTTGTTGTTACCGAAGGCAGCCTAATTTATTTCTTTTTAAGCAGGGGGATGGGGATGAATTGGTACATTTTAAAAAAGATACCCTGCGGCGGCTCTACCGCAGGGCTAATGGCATTGACAATTGAGCATTAAGAGCTAAAATAGTACTATGGCAAAAGGCGATGATATTCAAGAAAGATTAATCAATTTTGCAGTGAGAATAATCAATCTCAATTCATCACTGTCGAATACTCAAGCAGGATGGTTTAATGCTCAATGCTCAATGCTCAATTGTCAATGCTCAATGCTCAATTTAATAATAGATTTAGTGTCAATGCCATTGACCGCAGGGCTCTTTATCTGGAAGTGCCAAGAATCCCCTGCAGTTTACTGCAGGGATGAATTGGCACAAATATAAATAATAAATAATTCCTATTAAATTTATTGCAGTTACAGCAAAAGTATATTTTTGATTATTAAGAAGTTCATTTAAAATAAATGGAGGTAATATATTTTCTATTTTTTTTGCATTTTCTATGCTAACGATAGAACTGGTGTCATAATATAAATTATATGAAGTTGCGTTATCAACAGGATCCTATAATAATGAAACTTTTAAAATAATCTCTTATTTTTCATTAATTCTCCTCTATTTTTTTTCTAGAGCTTTTTTTACATTTTCAAAATCTTTCCTGATTCTTTCCTTTATAAAACTTTCCATTTCTTTTTTATGACATGCACCACAATCGCTTGTTGGAGCAGTTTTAAATTTCTTTTTATTATTTTGATGACATCCTTTGCACTTGGTATGATAAGATTCTTTAAGATCAAGAGGAAACTCTTTTTTTATTGATTCTATAAGTTCTTTGGGATAATGACATGAGGAGCACCTACTTGGAGCCTGCTCAGGTGTTTTTTTAAGTTCATGATGACATTCATTGCAAGCAAAACCCAATCCGTTTTCTTTATCTAAATGATAATTATGATCAAAATATACAGGAGGAACCTTTTTTTGAATTGTATCTATTGTAATAAAATATGCAGAACATAAAGAAGGTAAAGAAATAAACAGTATTCCAGCTAAAAAAATAATATATAACTTTTTCATAATTCCCTCCATGATTTTCAATTTGGTTATGTTAATAATATCAACTCTAATTTTAACTTGTCAAGGGATTTTTTTTTAAAAAGAAATTGATAAATTTCTCTTGACATTTTTTATCAATTTATGTTTTAATATTCAAACTTTTCTCTATTTCAGAGGATATATTTTTTGGAGGTTGTAAAAATGTTTGTTGCAGGTAAAAAATTTGATTTAGTAATTGTATTGCTGTTCTAATCCATTTTATGTGCTAATATTTGACTTTTATAAATAAATGTACTAAACTTAATTTATTAAATATATTATTACTCTGCTAGAAATCCATATAAAAATAACTTTTTAATTTTAGAAAATGTTGTATACCTTAATTTTTATAAAGTTATATTTAAAATAAATATTTAAATATTTATTAAAAAGTGATATAATTATTTCACAAAAACAGATTATATAGATTTAAAATATATTTATATAATCATTAATTTCAGGAGGGAAAGAGATGGAAAGTACAATTAAAGGAGTTGCAAGATTATTGGAAAATGTTTCAGAGCCTAATTATTTTTGGTTAGCCAACGGTGAAAGATTGAAAAATTTAGAAGATTTAGCCAGCGCATTGGAAAAAATTTCGAATGAAATTTTTTCTCATCATGTAAATGAAAATAAAAATGATTTTTGCTGCTGGATAAAAGATTGTATTGGCGATATTCTTTTAGTCGAGACACTTGCACCTGTAAAGTCAAAAACAGAAGCAGCAAAAAAAATTAAAGAACGCATTAAACAATTGCATAGCAATCTAAATGATAAATCTAAAGATACAGCTCCAAAAAAGGTAAACACAAAAGCTTCTGATCAAGCAGCAAAAGCTAAAAAAAAGAAATAGAAAGCTTATGAGGTAAGCTGGTTATAAAAGTTTTATAGCAATCAAACAGAGAAGAAGTATTTGCGAATTTAAGTGTCAATTAATACCTGAAGTCTGTATTAAACCTCTGCATATTGATTCAGATAATAATTGCAATATTCCTGCAAAAAACATATCTGACATTTTGGTTTACGGGCAATACATATATTTCTTCCATGTTCTATTAAATAATAAGAAAATTTTAACCATTCTTTTTTAGGAATCAATTTCATTAAATCAATTTCAATTTTTTCCGGATTGCTTTCTTTGGTTAGACCCAATCGTTCTGATAATCTTTTTACATGAGTATCAACAGGTATGCCGACTGATATATTAAATGCGTTCCCAAGTACAATATTGGCAGTCTTTCTGCCTACACCAGGCAGGGAAATCAGTTCTGACATGGTCTGCGGAACTTTGCCGTTATATTTATCACTTAGAATTTTACACAGGTTTATTATATTTTTGGCTTTATTATGGAAAAAACCTGTAGAGCGAATATCCTGTTCAAATTCACTAATATAGGCATTAGAATAATCTTCTATTTTTTTATATTTTCTAAATAAATTCTTAGTGACTTTATTTACCATGATATCAGTACATTGAGCAGAAAGTATTGTAGCGATTAATAGTTCCAGAGGATTATTGTAATCTAGAGCTATTTTAGCTTCAGGATAATTTTTTTTGAGAAGTTTTATAATTTCTGATATTTTTGAGATCATTGGAGAAAGCATTTATTTAATTAGAACTTTCTTTTTTTAAAAATTCCATTGCAAATTCCATTGTTTTTTTACTGCCTATAAAAAGAGGCGTTCGTTCATGAAGTTCTTTAGGTTGTATTTCAAGTATCCTTTGTTCTCCATTTGTTGCCATTCCGCCGGCAAGTTCAGCAATAAATGATAATGGTGCAGCTTCACATAGGTATCGCAGTTTACCATTTGGTGATTTTTTATCAGCAGGATACATAAAAATACCACCTTTAAGCAATGTGCGGTGAAAATCAGCAACTAGTGAGCCAATATATCTTGCTGAATATGGACGGCCTGTTTCCTTATCCTGTTCCTTATAATAATCAATTAATTTCTGTTGAGCTTTGCTCCATAAATTATAATTACCTTCATTAGTGCTAAAGATTTTACCTGTTTCTGGCATTTTCATATCCGGATGAGATAATAAAAATTCACCTACACTTGGGTCAAGAGTAAATCCATATACACCTATATCATGTGTTCCATATACTAAAATAGTACCTGATCCATAAATTATATAACCTGATGCAATCTGTTCTGATCCTTTGCGCAATATATCTTCTATACTTCCAATTTCACCTGTGCTGACTTTTTTATATATAGAAAAAATTGTACCTATGCTTGCATTAACATCTATATTGGATGAACCATCAAGAGGATCTATAATTACAGCATAATTGCTTTTATGTAAAGCATCCGAAACCTTAATAATATCCTCAATTTCTTCTGAAGCCATAACACATACGTGTCCTGAATTACGCAATACATTAAGCAGAGTAGTATTAGCATACTCATCCAGTTTTTGGACTTCCTCTCCTTGCACATTGATACAGCCTGTTTTACCAAGAATATTTTCCATTATACCTGCGCGATTAACTTCACGAGAAATTATTTTTGCTGCAACTAAAATTTCGTTTAAAAGAGATGAAAATTCACCTGAAGCATGGGGATAAATCCTTTGTGCCTGACGAATATGTTGTACTAATGTTAAGCCTTTTACTTTCACGATATTTCCTCCTTTTTAAAATAATTCATATGCATCACTTCTCTTACTTCATTTATGGTTTCCTGTGCGACTTTTTGTGCTTTTTTAGTCCCTTCTTTTAATATTTTGTCAACTAGATTTGGGCTATTTTCAAATTTCATTCTTTTTTTTCTAATAGGTTCCAAAAACGCATTTAATGCATTTATTAATTTGTTTTTACATGCAACACAACCTATTTTTCCAGCTTTGCATACCTCTGTTAATTCAATTACGAAATCCTTATTAAAAGCTTTATGGTACGCATATATTGTACAGATATCAGGATGACCTAAATCAGTAGGATGAATTCGCGCAGGGTCTGTAACAGCTGTTCGGATTAGTTGAGAAACTTTTTCAGGTGTATCAGATAAAAATATCGCATTATTTAAACTTTTGCTCATTTTACTATTGCCATCAAGTCCAATCAATCTAGATATTTCACTTACCATTGCTTCTGGTTCAATTAATATCGGTTTGTAAAGCTCATTAAATTTTCGTACAATTTTTCTGGTTAATTCAATGTGAGGGACCTGATCCTGTCCAACAGGAACTAAATGAGCTTTAAATATACTGATATCCGCAGCTTGACTTACTGGATAACCTAAAAAACCATACATTAGATCATCATATCCTCTTTCTTTTGCTTCGGTTTTTAATGTGGGATTATGGCGCAATGTATTAATTGTAGTGAACATTGAATAATACATGGTTAATTCAGCTATTTCAGGTATCATCGATTGAATAAAAATTGTTGAAATTTCAGGATCAATTCCGATTGCCAGATAATCCATCGCAACTTCTCTTATATCTCTGCATAAATTTTCTGGTTGTTTAAAATTTGTTGTCAATGCTTGCATATCAGCAATAATAACAAATGTATCATATTCATGCTGAAGTTTTACTCTATTTGCCAATGAACCAACATAATGGCCTAAATGTAATCTACCTGTAGGACGGTCTCCTGTTAGTATTCGTTTTTTAATACTCATGCACTCTCCTATGATTTTCATAAAATTCTCAATGCCCATTAATCTCTTCCAGCGCAGTACGCACATCTTTTTTTACGGTATCATTATTATCTTTTTCAAGTGCTTTGATAAGAACCGGAATAGCTTTTTTGCTTTTAATTCTTCCTAGTGCAAGCGCTGAATATCGCCTTGAAATACAAGTAGTATCCATTAAAATTTCTGATAATGGAGATATTGCACGCTCATCCCCAATTTCACCAAGAGCTCTTATAGCATAATATTTAGCAAATTCATCTTTTAAAGCATCTATTAATGGCAAAACAGCATCTTTACCAATATTTACAAGATTTTTTTTCGCACTCCATTTTTTCATATGTGTTTCGATTTTTTCTATAGAGTCTTTCTCTTCATTTATTTTTAGTATTTCAATCTCATTTTTGATAATTTGTTCATCCATAGAAAAAATGAATTGATGGAGACAAAAAAACAAACAAAATAATATTATTATTTTTTTTTTCATCCTGCTTCCTCAAAGAGTATGCTTTAAAATAATTTTTAATTTTAACATATATTTTTTTACAAAACAAGTATAAATCTGGATAATAGAGCGGAAAGAAACAAATTGTATCAATCCGCTCTATTTACTTAATTAGCAACAGAATTTTTTAAGAATTTCACCGCATGAATTATTATTTTTGCCGCAGTTTTCTAAAATTGCTTTGCAATTTTCTTTTAATTCATCGCCGGTTACTTCAACTTGATAACCATTATCAATTTCTGTTACTTTAATATTGCAACATTCTTTTTTCATGATATTCACCCCCTTTCAATTAGATATATATAAATATGTCTATATTAAAAGCAAATTTATCATTTTTCTTTTTCCTTTGAGAATAATGACATGAAATCACAACAACAATTTGAAATACAGCATTTATTTAAAGAATAATATACTTCCTTACCATCTTTTCTATCAGAAACAATTTTTGCTTGTTTTAAAATATTTAAGTGATGTGATATGGAAGGCTGTTTCATTTTAAAATGTTCTCCGATATCAGAAACGCACATTTCTTTATCACATAATAATTTCATTATTTTTATCCTTGTCGGATCTGACACAGCTTTAAAAAATATTTTGTAATCAAATTGCATAAATACCTCTTTGGACAAAACATATATTAACATATTGAAATACATCTATATATTATGATATATTTTATTGTTTGTCAAGTAATATAAATCTTCATTACATTTCTTCTTTTCCTTTTAATTCATTTACATTTTGCTGCCATATTTTTTCTTTTAAAATTTTTGAATTTTTTTCTTCCATTTCTTTTTTTATTTTTTCATTTTTTCCGCAATCAATAATTTTTTCTTTTTGCCAGTTTTCAAGTTTAAATTTACTTTCATGGCACACAAAACCTCTATCTAAATCAACAGGAACGTCATACCCATCCCATATAGTACTGATATTGTTTTTTTTCTGATTTAATTCTTTTGTGGTTTGTTCTCCCCACCAGTTATAACCAGGGTTTAAGGTTTTGTATTTATTATCGCCTCTTCTTTGATAAGAGTCTATGCTGGTTTTATAGAATTTAATATTATAATTGAGGTTATCAAAATTATTCCGGCTTATTTCTGCAGAATTTAAAATAGTTTCAATGCCAATAGAATTATTATAGATATTATTATTAGTAATTTTAGAATTGCCTGCAAGATACAAACTTATTCCAACCTGGTTGTCAATTAAATCATTATTTTCTATAATATATTGACTCCATGTTTTACCTGATATCGCAGTTTTATTTTTAGTAAATAAACAGTTTTTTATAAAAGAATTTGTCATCATTTTTGTTAAAATACCATAGTCATTATCTTTAAATGTGCAATTATCAACTACTATCCCTGCACTTTGTGAAATAAAAATTCCATATCTGTTTTTTTCAAAATTATTAAAAGATGAAAGTGGATTAGATTGAGGCCTTACTGCAAGTATTCCTGCTTCATTTTCAAAAAAATTATTTTCAAAAATTGCAGGCAATGAACCTTCTGCATAGGATAATCCATAATTCTTATTACCTTCGATTATATTTTTTATAATTAATGGGGTAGAACCATTTGAACACTTAATGCCATTTGTATTATTTTTAATAAGATTTTCTTGAATTATTGGATAGCATTCCTTGAGGGTTTCTACACCTGTAGAACAGTTAATAATTAAATTATTGCTGATAAGAGGTGAAGATTTCTCGCATTTAATGGCAACTTTGCCATATTGAATTTTGCAATATTGTATTTTACTGCTGTCAGATGATTCTAGAAAATATATTCCCTCCCATGTATTGGGTAAAGGAATATTGGCATCAAATTCTATTATCTGATCTTTTGTCCCGCAGGCTATTAGATTCCCTTCTACCTGAATAACAGGAATATTATTAGATTTTTTTTTAAGAATTATTTTTGAACCAGGTAAAATTGTCAGAGTTGCGCCTTTTTGAATAGCTACTCCGTTGTCAAGCGTAATATTTCCCTGCCATGTAGTGTCAAAAGATATAAGAGTAAGAGGTTGAGGTTCTGTAGCAGCAAAGATAATGTCTGCATAAAAAAATATATTTAAAAGAATTAAAATATAAAATTTTTTTCTCATATTTGCATTTTTCATAACATTTTTTCAGGAATATATTCCCAATAAGTTATACAATTTTTATAAGTTTGTCAAGGTTAAGTTTTTTTAAATATTTGTGAATATTGCATATCTCCCTTAATTAAACCGATTATAATATTACTTAAATTTTCGTTCTTTATCAGCATTTTATAGGAAAACCATGGCCACGTATAAGTTAAGCGGTTTAATCTTCTTGCATAAATTAAATCTTGCATTATTTCTGAATGAATCCTATCTGAATATAAAGTGAGTTCACATTCTCCCTTTAAGTAGCCAATAATTGTTTCAGCAGCTATTTCAGCGCTTTTTATGGCATAATAAATACCTTCTCCCAGGAAAGGGTCTGCAAGTCCGCCAGCATCACCTGCTAATAAAACACGTTTGAATGTCAGCGGATATTTTTTCCCTCCAAGAGGAATAAGATGAGCTTTTAGAGATATGTCTGAATTATTATCAAGCAATTTCTGTTTGTTTATAAATTTGAGTAAATTCTTTTTTAGATTTTTTGAATTTATATTATAAGAATAAGCTCCAACAGAAAAATAGTTTTTTTTAGGAAAAATCCATGCATATCCTTCTTTAATATCTCCAAAATCCATTATAACCGGATGAGAATAATTATCCATCTTTTTTTGAGGGATTTTTATTTCTGCTTCCCAGGCGATTCCTTTTTCAATACTGTTTCCAAGCCCTGTTTTGCGTGCTATTAAACTATTTACTCCATCTGCGCCGATAAGTATTTCTGCGCTATAAATATTTTTAGCAGTAGTTATTTCGACATGAGTATCCTTAATTATAAAATTCAAAATAGGTTCGGATTCATGTAAATCCGCACCCATTTCTTTGGCTTTATCTGCAAGCATATAATCCATATCAGCCCGATTAATAGTCCAGCAGATTTTTTCTTTAGTTTTTTTTATAATTGAGTGAGAAGAGCGATAACTTATAATAGCTGTATCAATTGCACAATCAAATTTATTTTCAGGTATTAAAGATCCTATAAGTTTTTTGGTTTTTAAGGTAATACCGCCAGCGCATGTTTTATTTCTGGGAAGAGAATGTTTTTCCAGAAGAAGGACGGAAATCCCCACAGATGCTAATTTATAAGCTAAAATTGTTCCTGCAGGACCGGCTCCTGCAATTGCTACTTTGTATTTTAAATTCATAGTGCTATATAGTTTTTATTTCAACCTGTTCAATATGAAAGTCAGGAACAGATTGAATATCGATTTGTTTATCAAATTTTTTCTGTAGGTCAAGTATTTGTTCATAATTTTCTTCAAGCAAACTTTTTGCTATTTCTGGATTTAAATGAACAATAATATTTTTATTTATTCCTGAAACGCATATTTTTTTTAATTCTCTCAATATTTCAAGACTCAAAGTTAATACTGATTTAACATTACCGCGTCCACTGCAATATGGGCATGGCTGGCATAACATACGATTTAGATTTTCTTTTACACGCTTACGGGTCATTTCAACCAGGCTAAGTTGTGTAAATTGTAAAATATTTGTACGAGCTCTATCATGCTTTAATTCTTCAGTAAGTTTCTGCATTACTTTTTCTCTATTTTCCTTTTTTTCCATATCAATAAAATCTATTATTATTATTCCGCCTATATCACGCAGACGAAGCTGATATGCTATTTCTGCTGCAGCTTCCAGGTTGGTTTTTAATACAGTTTCTTCCAGATTACGTTTCCCCACATATTTTCCTGTATTTACATCTATGGAAACTAAAGCTGCAGTCTGTTCGATAATAATATGTCCGCCGCATTTGAGTTTTACTCTTCTATCAAGAGCTTTTTGAATTTCTTCTTCTATCCCGTATGCTTCAAAAATTGGTTCCAGACGAGAATATAATTTAATTCGCGATTTAAGGTCAGGGAGTAGAAATTCAGCAAATTCAAAAATTTTTTTATATTCTTCCTGTGAATCCAGTACAAGAGTCTGCACATCATTTGTAAAGCAGTCGCGTATAACTTTATAGATAATTCCTAAATCTTCATGAATGAGGCATGGTGCAGAATTTTTCCCTGATTGAGTTTGAATTTTTTTCCACAATTTAAGCAGAAAATCAAGGTCTGTTTTAAATGCTTCTTCATCCATACCTTCTGCAACTGTTCTGACAATGATTCCTGTGCCAGACGGCTTTATGCGTTTAATAATTTCGCGTAATTTTTCTCTTTCTTCAGGGTTTTCTATTCTGCGTGAAATACCAATATGTTCAACCATAGGCATAAGAACAAGATATCTGCCCGGCAGAGTAATGTGTGTTGTAACTCTTGATCCTTTTTTTTCTATAGGTTCTTTTGCAATCTGGACAAGAATATCCTGTCCTTTTTTAAGGATATCTTCAATTTGAAGATTTATTACTTTATATGGGGAATCTGTTACAGTATAAATAGATTCATCAGTATCTCTTGATTCCTCTTCAACACTCATTAATTCACGATATTCATCAATATCTTCAGATATGTCTGTAACATATAAAAAAGCATTTCGCGGAAGTCCAATATCAATAAAAGCCGCCTGCATTCCAGGAAGTATATTATTAACTTTGCCTTTATATATATTCCCTATAATTCGCGGTTCTTTTATTCTGTCTACAAACACTTCAACAAGCTGTTTATTTTCAAGAATAGCAACCCGTATTTCATTTTTTTCAATATTTATAACTATTTCTTTAAACATAAAAGTCCTTAGGTCTAAGTTTTTATCTCATATAAATATATTTTTGAAGCATCAAAAATCAATATATATTTTTTATCTTGTGAAAATATTGGTTTTTGAGGATAATTGTATTGCTTTGTTAAATTCCCTTTGAAATCATATAAATATACAATATGTTGATCTTTATCATTAAAATATAAAATAATATAATTATTTGCAAGGTAAATTTCTGGTATTTCTTCTGTATATATGGGTAAAGTTCTTTCCCATATTTGTTTGCCAGTTTTTAAATCCAGCAGTTTCATAACATATTTTAAAGTATTTCCAACAAATGATTCATTAAAATATATTGCATAAGTATCATCCTGAGAAATATCAACGCCGCACGGAGAATCATCCAGTTTTAAATTAATTCGTTTTGCCCCCGAAATCGTATAAACAGATAATAAATATGGTTCTTCTTCAGTGGAAATAATACATGAACCTCTTTTATTCATGATTGCATTTTTTTTGCTGATTTTACTTTCAACCTCAGTTTCAAAAATTTTATTACCTGTTTTACTGAATATTATTAATTTTGTATCATTATAAATTAATAGATAATTACTAATAGGAGAAAAAAGCACATTTCTAGCCGGGAAATTATGAGTAGCATAAATATCTCCTTTATCATTAATAAATTGAATATATTTTGTAGTTTGTTCACTTGTTCCATGAGTAAAAATAATAAATGTTCCATCAGGCGATAGATAGACATTTTCAATATTTTTATCAATTTTTGGCTGATCCCAGATAATTTCTTCTTCTTTATTTTGTTCCCGTCTATAAATATAGCGGTAAAAATTTGTTAATTTTTCATTTTCTTTATATCCCAGAAAGAAATTTCCGTCAAGTGAGATGCTTGTCAATCTATCTTTTAAGTCCGATACATGATTAAAATTTCCATTGGTTTCTATAAAATAAATTTGATTTTTATGAAATCCTTCATAGTTCTGTTTGCCAATAAAATTAAAAGGAAATTTAGCTTGACTATATGATAAATTAAACTTATTGCTGATAATTTTTAATGAATCACCATTTATTTCTGCTTCCCAAATTAACTCCTGTGAAGCCTGCATTTCCTGATTATTTATATTTATTTCCTGAGAATGCGCAATACTTGCCATAAAAAATATAAAAATCGCTAATATTTCAATAATATTTGTTCCAAAAAATAACCTCATTAGCAGTTATCCCCTAAAATAAGGGGTATTTCATCTCCTTTCGAAAATACATTAATACGTTCAATATCTATTTTTGCTAAATCCTCCTGTGATAAATCAAACATATATTTACAGATATCCTGAGGCCGAATGCTGGTGTCTTTTTTTAAAGACAAAATCATTTGTAATATTAACACTTTTTTAAATAAAGGTAAACTACCAGTATTGGATTTTTTATTTAATTCAGACATAATATTCTCATAAGTTTTGCCCGAAAAAGCTTCGGGAAATGAATCTAAAATTGAAATTTTAAAAATTCTTGGGCGTATATTAATTTTTTCTAACCGTTCCTTTTTCTTTTTTTCAATTATGATTTCATTGCTAGTCATTAAATTATTTATTATTTCTCCAGTTCTTTTAATGTTATTATTCATCTCCAGAGGTATCTGAATTATATAAGTAGCTGCAATAATATTTTCCATTAATGAAGAAGTTTCCGGTTTGCATAAAAAAACATCTAAAATTTTAAGCTCATTCGGCATGGCATTTTCGAGTTGATTTTTTATTTTTTCAATTTCAACTGGACGAGTAAATGTTACATCCACATATTCACTCCTGCTTGCAGTTCCCAGAGGTAAAACTGTCCCATAAGAAAGCAGCATCTGAGGATTAAATCCACATGAATAAGCTATGGGAAGCCCTGAGCGCCTGATTACTCTGCTCCATAAATGATTAAGATTAAGATGAGAGATAAATCTTAAATTTCCAGTTTTACTGTATTTAATCCTTACAATGAATTTTGTTTCTGCCTTCTGCCCTCTGTCTTCTGTCTTCTGCTTTCTGTCTTCTGCCTTCTGC